>CALVTA010000001.1 GCA_944359735.1 uncultured Bacilli bacterium
GAAACCTCTGATAAAGATAGAATAAAATATACCAAAAACAACTTTAAACAATCTCTTAAACAATTACTTTCTTTAGGTCTTACATCTAATGAACTATTAGAAATAGTTAATCAGAATGCCTCTATTTCTGATAGTTAAATTTTGACTTAACTTGGGGTAAGGGGAAGTCTGCCATTTTTTAGTTTTTTTCCTAAAATAAATTTAGTTTTATTTTTCAGATTATACCTGCTTTCTTTAGTAATTATAGCAAGTAAGTAGAATAAAGACAAGTTTGTACTTTTCAAAATGTTGAAACTAGGATATACTATATATAGTAAAGGGGTGTAACTTATGATATTAAGGAAGCCATATGCTCTTTTAATTCAATACTTTCAAAGGATACATTTAGTTTTAATATTTTTGTGTGCATATATATTTTATAAAATACTTGGATTACGTAGTTTTGTAGCAGATTTTTTAAATACAGAAAGTTATAATGCTTATTATGAACCTATAAGTGATCATATAAACTTTTTAGTGATTATTTCTATAATTGTTGTTATAGTAATGAGTGTAGTTTTAATAGTGCTTTTAAGATATAAAAAGAAGCCATGGAAAATTTACTTAGTACCGATATTTGAATATGTCTTTATGTTAGGTGTTTTAATATATGTTAGAAGTTATTTTAATGGCTATGATGAAATGTCAACAATTACGGCAATAATGGCAGGAAGGGATTTATTAAATATTGTTTCTTTGCCTCAATATGTAGTATTTATTATTTTTGGTATTAGATTTTTAGGTATCGATCTAAAAAAGTTTGGTTTTAAAGAAGATGAGGAATATTTAGACATAAAAGAAGAAGATCGTGAAGAGTTTGAAGTAAATATTGAATTCGATAAAGATAAGATTACAAGAAATATTAAGAAATTTATTAGAAATGTTAAATATGTTTATTTTGAACATCGACTTGTTTGTAATGTGATTATAGGAATTTTGTTTATTTCTATTACAGGATATACATATTATTATTTTGGTGTTTTACATAGAACATATCAGGAAGGTAATATATTTTCTGCTAATTATTATGATATAAAAGTTAATAATAGTTATTTGACTAATAGAGATAGTCAAGGTACTGTTATTAGTAATAATTATAATTATTTAGTTGTTAATGTTACTGTCAAAAATAAATCTTCTAAAAGGAAAATTAATTTAGATCGTTTTAGAGTAATGAATAAAGATAATGAATATCATTATGTTACTAAAGAATATGATAATTTTAAAGACTTGGGGAAAGAGTACAATAATAAAGAATTAGATATGAATGCAGAAACAACATTTATTTTAGTTTATAAAGTTCCTAGTGATTTAAATGTTAGTAAGTTTGTTTTGTATTATCCAGATGTTACTAATGGTGTTTTATTGAAAAAAACTAAATTAAATACAAAAGATGTAAGAGAACTTGAGACAAAAGAAGAAGTGAAAATAACAGAAAAATTATCTTTTCCTGATAAAAATACTTTGACTATTACAGATTTTAATATAACAAATGAGACTACTTATAGTCGATATGCTTGTAATGATTATGGTTGTACTACTATGGAATTGCCTTTAAAATCTGATAATAAAATTTTAGTGATTTCTTTTATAAGTAATAATTTTACAGGTAAAAGTTTTGTTGACTTTTCTAATATATATGCTAAAATTAGATATGAAGATAATAATGGCAAGATGCACAATATAAAACCTTCTTCTTTGGTTAGTGATTATAATGGAAATTATGCATATTTTAGTTTACCTACTAATGTTAAGGAAAATGGAAGGATAGATATGATATTTACTTTTAGAAATGAACGGTATATTTATCATTTGAATTAAGGAGCGAAGATTATGAATAATAAAAAAATGAAATTTGATAAGAAAAAAATAATTAGAATTGTTTCTTTAATTATTATAGTAGTTGCTGTTATTTTATTGGTTTGGTTTCTTTTCCTTTATCCACGTAAAGTTTTTAGGGATAATGAACGTATGCTTAGTGAAGCAGGAGAAAGATATTATGAGATTAATAATACTCGTCTTCCTAAAGAGGAAGGTCGGGTTATTTCTGTTTCTTTAAATACTTTGATAAAGCAAGAGTATTTGGAAGGTTTATATGAAGCTTATGGAAATAAGTTATGTGATTTAAATGAATCTAATGTTAAGGCTGTAAATAAGAATGGTAATTATGAATATTATACTTATTTAAAATGTGGTAATTATGAATCAGATGTTGATCACGAAGGACCTGTGATTACTTTGAATGGTGATAAAAATATTACTGTTAGTATGGGATCTGAATATAATGAACCTGGGGTTAAAAGTGTTAAGGATGATAGTGATGGTAGTATTGATGTTTCAAAGGTATCTATTAAAGGCGATGTTGATACTTCAAAAGTTGGTACATATGAAATAACTTATACAGTTAGAGATAGTCTTGATAATAGGACAGATGTTGTTAGAAAAGTTAAGGTTGAACAGAGATTGGCTAGTGTAGTTAGAGAGAATACAGAAGATGGTTATTATGTTGGGCAAGCTATTAATAATTATATATTGTTTAATAATATGCTTTTTAGGATTGTTCGTGTTAATGATGATAATAGTGTAGTTATTGTTAGTGATGATGCTCTTGCTAGTGTAGATTATACTAATGATGGTAGATTTGCTAATAGCGCTTTAGATAAATGGTTAAATGAATATTTTTATGGTTTGTTAGAACCTCGATATCAAGAGTTAGTAAAATCTAGTAAGTGGTGTGATGATGTTTTAGATAAAGAGACTGCTTCTACTATAAAAGAGTGTAGTAGGCAAACACCAGAAAGGAAAGTAGGTATTTTGTCATTACAAGATTATAATCTTAGCTATAATGGTATAAGTAGTTATCTTAATAAAACTAATCTTACTTGGTATTCTAATTTTGCTAGTGACAATGAAGCTTGGTCTATAACATCAACAGGAGCTTATCCAAATTCTGGTCTTGTGGCTACGGAAAAGTCAAGTTTGTTAAATGTAGTTCCTGCTTTAGCATTGAAAGCTTCAACTTCTGTTTTAGCTGGTGATGGGTCTATTACAAATCCTTATCTTGTACTTGATACAAATATAGCTAAAAAAAGTAGTGAACTTAATAAAAGAGAGATAGGGGAATATATTAATTATTCAGGTTATACATTTAGAATTAGTAATATATTAGATGACGGTACTGTTGAAGTTATTATGGAGTCTGTATTGAAATCTGATGGGGAACAGGTTAATATTGGTTATACTAATACTCAAAAACAAAAAGTTTATAATCCTAATCAAGAAGGAAATATTGGTTATAAAATTAAAAATGATATGACTAGATATATTAATACAGATTTATTTGTTAGGAAGACGATAAGTGTACCTATATACGATGAAAAAATTACGTATCAGGGTGAAAAAAATGTTAAAAAATACAAACTTTTAGTGACAATTCCGTCAACTTTTGATATATTTAGTGCAAGACCTAATAATGTTAGTGATTCTGGTTATTGGTTAATTGATTCTTCAAAAGCAGAAAATATTAAAGCTATAGTTAGATCTTTGGGGACTGTAACTTATGTAATTGCTTCAGATGATTCAACGGCTGGAGTGAAACTCAAAGCATACTTTGATAAGGATACTTTGATAAGAAATGGAAGTGGTACTTTTGGAGATCCATATACGCTTATTGATTAATTAAGGGAGTAAAATATGAAAGGGAAAAAGAAGTTGTATTTGATTTTTGGAGTTATCATAATTTTTGTAGCAGCTTGCATACTTTTCTTATATCAAAACATGAGTAAAACAAGTGATTTTACAATTAAAGATGAGAGCTCCAAAATAGAAAATGCTAAAAAATATGGTGATGATGTAGTTGGCTGGCTGAGAGTTGAAGGTACTAATATTGATTTGCCTTTAATTGCTAGAAATAATGTTGCAGATGTTTCGAGGAGAGATTATGAATTTGCTTGGACTAATTCTTTTCCTGATGAAAAGAGTAATCATTTTACCTTTATATCTCACAATATAAGAAATGTTTCAAGTAATCCTATTGTTGGTGATGATAGTATGACTTATTTTGAACAACTAATGTCATTTATCTATCCTGATTTTGTTGAGGAAAATCAATTTGTTGAGTTTACTGATTCTTCTGGTGAAACGGTAATCTATCGTATATATGGAATTACTTTAATTGATGAAGGTCAGTCTTTGTCATATTATGATACTTTTACTAAGAAAGAGTTGAGGGAGTATATTAAAAAGGCTAAAGATGAGAGTATGTATGATATGGATGTAGAAGTTTCAGATGATGATAGACTGTTGACTTTATATACATGTACGAGGTTTTATGGCTCTACTGACAGTTATTCATTTAGAGTAGATGCTAGAAAACTACGGGAGGGTGAGAAAATGAAGTATTCTATGGTTGAAACAAATGAAAATTATGCTAAAATAGCAGAAAAAATGGAAGAAGGTGAAAGTAATGAAGAAGTCTAGATTATTATTAATTCCTTTAGTTGGTGTTGCAGCTGGTTTGGGTGTTTTACTGTCTAACACAAACAATGTTGAAGCTGCTAATAATCAAACTTGTTCATCTGATTATTTTAAAAGTTTGATGGAGAATAATATTAGTGTAACTGTTAGTTCAGGTGGAGTAAATGTCACAAATAATACAGGAATTAATTTAAAATACACTTTCTTTGCTGATGGTAGTAATCGTGGTTCTGGGGCTAATTTAGATGCTGGTGATACTGCGTCTTTAGGAGCTACATCAGGTGGATATATAGAGTTGGTTTTAAATCAAGATTTAAAAGATCCTTGTATAGCTAGTACTGATGATGTGCTTGGTAGGGTAGAATTTAATACAGATGGACTTATTGATAATCCTTTGTATAATGATACAATTTGTGTTAACTACCGTAATAGATGGGGCAATGATCAAATAATGAAAAATGCGGTTCCATACTGTTATAGCCCGCAAACGTATAGTACGTATTCTGTTGATCAAGTTCAGACTTGGATAAATACAGCGGAATCTCTATATTCTAGTGCAAGTTCTCCTGATGATTCTGAATTTGAAGTTGATAAGTCATATAAAAGAGTAGAAGATGTTACTAAAATTGATCCTTTAGTATGTGATGCTTTTAGTAATAATAATTATGAAACTATGCACAAGTATTCTTATAAGAAAGTAACGACTGAAGGTGATTGTAAAACTACTTGTCAAGAAAAGATTGAGGTTAATTTCAGTGATCCTGTTGAAGTTCAAGCTGGTTTATGTTTCGAATATTTAATTGAAATAAAGTCTAAGGTGGAATGTAAGTCTAAATATAAAGCGGCACCACCAACTAGAAAAACTGTTTGTTATCCTACTCCTGTTTGTATAGGTATTGGAAAGAGTGGTACACAAATTTCTACTGATGCTGGTGGTCCTAATGAAGATTTTGATGCTTGTGTTCTTAGTTGTGATGGTGGTGAATATTCTCAAAAGTGTATAGATAAATGTTATAACAAAGTTTATAAAAACAAAAAATCTACTAAGAAAGTATCTAATGAAAATAAATTAACTAAAGATGAGTTGAAAGCACTTAGTCCTTTAGTAGCACTTAACGATAGCTTTTATGAGGCTGTTAAAGTTAATAATAAGTGTAGTTTATATTCTATTGAGTCTATTAGAGCTGGTCTTATAAGTGCTGAGGACTTGTATAATTATAGACAACAAGATCCTGGTGGTTATTATAGTGCAGCTGGTTGGACTCGATCTAGTAGTGATGATACAGATAGTTGTCCTAGTGATTTAGGACCTTATTATTTCAGAAGTTTAGATCAAACTGTTAAAACTATTGCTATGATTCAAGGTACTTATAAATATAATCAAAGTAATTTGTATTATAATGCTATTGCTGGAATCTTAATGGCAGTACATGCTGATGGTACTTATTGTACGGATTATTGTTATTGGTCAGGTTCTTGTGGAACTGATACGGTGTTAACTGAAGCTCAAGCTCAGGCTGAATATGAAAAAGAGCTTGAAGAATATATGAAAGCTAAAGCAGCGTGTGAACAATCGTCTAAATCTTGTAATACTGCTACTACGGAATATGAAATTATTGTAGATAATGCTGATAATGATAATGATACTAAAGATGATAAAGAGACATTCTCTTCTTATCAAAAATTAAATAGTAATAAAGTTCAAGGTGATTTTCCTGATATGGTTACTCTTACTAGTGGTAAATGCGAAGGTAATGAAGATGGTTGGTGGTATCATAATATAATTACTTTTCCTGGTACTTGGATAAATAATAAAACAGGTCAAAGTATTCATACTATGGATCCAGGTTATGAAGATTTTTATACTGCCGTAGGGCATGAATTTTGTACAAAAATAAATTCTGTTCCTGTTAATACAGCTTGGTATTATTGGAAAGTAAACCAAGAAGGTAATCCTGATGCTTTAACTGATAAGGAAAAACAGGAAATTGAAGAAAATATTGATATGAATATTCATGGTAAGATAGAAAATTATGGACAATTTGGTTGGGATTTTGATATAGAGTGTTTCTATGCTATTGGTGAACCTGAGCAAGATCCTCCAAGTCCTTCTGATCCAGATCCAGATCCTAGTGATCCTCCAGGTGATGGGGATGGTGAGGGTAGTAGCGAATCACCAGTAAATGATTATGAATTTAGATCTATTGCTTTAGATAATTTATTTCCTAATAGTGTTACTCCAACTAGTTCTATTGATAATAGTAAAGATATAATTGCTTCTAATTTAATAAATGAAGTTGAGAGTTTGAGAAATAATAATGTTACTACTATTGCTGATCCTGATACTAGAGAACTTGGATTTAATTGGACTTGTGGTGCGACTAATCTGGAAAATCCTGATTATATAGTTCAGCCAGTATCACTTATTAATGATATTCAACTTTTAGGTGATAGTATTTATGATGGTGATTATTATTTAGATTATCATATTAGATTGACTCCTGAGACGATGAATATAGTTCGAAAATATAATAAAGATAACGGAAATAATTATGCAGCACCTACAGATGTTAAAAAAGGTGGTATTTCAACTGCTGGAGTTGATAAAACAGCTGGTGTTACAGTTTATAAAAGCTATTTACTTCATAACGAAATTCGTTCCTCTTTGCTTAAGAGTGGACTTATAGGATGTAATAATGAAGAAGATGGTGAATGTAAAAATACTATTGATACTTCTACTAGTTGTTATAATGAATATATGGCTGAAAGTGCTGTATTGAAGGGAGTTGAATAGTTATGAGTAAAGCAATGTTAGTTCTTGGTATTATTCTTTTAGCAATTATTACCTTTGGTATTGTTAATATTGTTCAAAATTATCAAACTGGAAACGAACTTGATTATTATTTACTTAAAGAAACGACTGAAGCGGCAATGACTGATGCAGTAGATGTTGGTTATTACCGCTTAAGCGGTCTACTTAGAATTGATAAAGAAAAATTCGTAGAAAGTTTTGTTAGACGTTTTGCTCAAAATGTATCTAATAGTCGTACTTATGATATTGGATTTTATGATATTAATGAAACACCACCAAAAGTTAGTGTTCTAGTTAGATCAGAAACAGTCGCAACTGTTAATGGTGAATCTTTGGGTTTGTCTAATAGAATTGATGTTATTTTAGAAACTAAATATCATACTAATAAACTTGTTACTGAAATGATTAGATCTGGTAAATTAGATTATAGCGAAGTTGATGAATAAAAGAATAAGGAGGGTTTTTAATGAATAATTTAATTGTTGGAATTAAAAAATTCTTTACTAATAAAAATACTGTTACAGTTGTTGGAGTTATTCTTGCGATTGTAATACTTTATGTTGGGTATAATATGCGAATAAATCAAGCGATTACTCCAGTTACTGTACCATATGCTACTGTGAAAATTAATCCTAGAACCCAAATAACAGAAGATATGATAGGTACTATGGAGATTCCTCAATCGATGGTAAATGAGAATATTATTACTAATAGTGCTGATGTCATTGATATGTATTCTAATGGTGATAGTGTTATTCCTCAAGGCAGTTTATTTTATAGTAGTAGTGTCGTATCACGTGATCAATTGCCTGATAGTATTATTTTAGATTATCCTAAAGGTTATGTTTTATATAACTTAGATGTTGATATGGCTAGTACTTATAGTAATTCTATTTATCCTGGTAATTATATTGATATTTATTTAAAGGTTCAAAATGCAGAGGGAGCGGAAGGTACATCTATTGCTCCAGATAGAATTATGGTAGGCAAATTATTATCTAATGTCAAAGTACTTGCTGTGTTTGATAGTAATGGAAATAATGTTTTTGCTAATCTTGAAGAAAAGACGGCTCCTGCTCAAATAGTGTTTGCAATTCCTGAAGAATATCATATTTTACTTCGTAAGGCTAGTTTTTTAAGAATGTATGAGGCTGAAATTATTCCAGTTCCTACTGCCGAATCTTTAGAAGATGAGCCTGGAGATGTTGAATTATCTAGTGAAGATTTAAGAAACTTTATTAATAATGTTACTGCTATGACAGAAGAAGATTTATCTTATACTCGATAGTAAAAAGGGGTGAATATAATGAACGATTCCATATTTGATAAGTTAGACTTTGGATTATTTAAACCTTTGATAGATAATGATGATATAACAGATATTTCTTATTGTAATCATGGACAGATTTGGATTCGTTCTTTAACGGAAGGGTCTAAAAGAGTAGAAATTGAAGGTTTGAATGATTCTTTTGTAGAAAAATTAGCTTTTCAATGTTCTAATGTAATGGGGACGACTTTTAATAATGCTAAACCATTTTTAGATGCTGAATCTACAGAACTTCGTCTTAACTTTGTTCATGAGTCTATTGCTACTAATGGTATAGCAGTTGTTATTCGTAAAACTCCTGCTAAAATCAGACTTAATAAAGAGAAATTAATTAGTGAAGATTATTTTACGGCTAATATTCATGATATTTTAATGAAATGTGTTGAAGGTCATTGTAATATTATGGTTAGTGGAGAGACTGGTTCTGGTAAAACAGAATTTGTTAAATATTTGGCTAGTCATACTAAAGAAAATGAAAAAATAATTACTATAGAAGATACTTTGGAACTTCATCTTGATAAGATTTTTCCACATCGGGATATTGTTGCTATGAAAACAAATAATGTAGCAAGCTATAGTGAAGTTTTAGTTACTTGTATGAGACAAAATCCTAAATGGATATTGTTATCTGAAGTTCGTAGTGCAGAAGCGGTTACTGCTGTTCGTAATTCAATAAGCTCAGGACATAATATTTTATCTACAATTCATGCTGATAAAGCTAGTGCTATACCTTATCGTATGTATTCACTTCTTGAAAGTGACATTGATGTAGAACAGTTCTTAAATACAATATATCGTTATATTCAATTGGGTGTTCATATTAAGGCTTATTATAGTAAAGAGTATGGTAAATTTCATCGTGAAGTTGATGAAGTTGTGGAATTTTATGTTGATGATGATAATAAACCGCAGTCTCATATACTTTATCAAAAGACTTTTGGTAAGGCTCCTGTTCAAAATATGCCTAGTAAACATTTAAAAGAATATCTTGAAAATCAAAATATTTTTATAGATAATTTATTTACTAAAGGTGACTCAATGGATGTTATTAATAATGAAGTAAATGCAGTTAGTGAGTCATTTGTAGAACCTCAGGTTAATGTAGTTGAATCTCCTAATTTTAATATTAGTCAAGAGCAAGTAACACCAAATATTAATAATTCAACTAGTCCACTGTTTGATGGTAACTTTCCTACTGAGATAGTTTAAAGAGAGGAGGGGCTTTATGGTATTATTTTTACTATTAGTAATTGCTGTTGTTATATTATTATATAGAAATTATAAAGGACAAAATATTTCTAAGTATATTACTGATCAGGTCCAAGCTATATATGATAGATTTGCACCTTATTCTTATAAAGTAGTTAGAGAAAAGACTAAGCAATTAGGTCAAGAGTATACAGCTAGACAATATCTTATACAAGTCATTGTGATGGGTGGTTTTGCTGCTATTGTTACTTATATGTATTTTTATAATATAATTGTATCTCTTATTTATGTAGTAGTTGCAGTTTCTTTTATTCCTTATTTGTCTTTTTTAAGATGTAAGAGAGTTTATAGTGAATTTATTTTTGAACAAATTCAAGTTTATACTACTAATGTTATTATGGAATTTGCAACAACACAGAGTTTTGTTAAATCTTTGGAAGGAGTAAGAGATTCTGGAATTTTAGAAGATCCTGTACTTTCTGATATTAATCATATGATAGATATGGCTTATGAAGAAGGATCTATAGATGGTGCTATAAATTTTATGAGCGAAAAATATCCATATTATATTGTTAAAAATATGCATCAGTTATTTTTACAAATAACTAAAGAAGGTGCTAAGGATACTGGAGAGAGTTTAGAAAATATGCAGCTTGATATTGATACTCTTGTTGAAAGTGTTTATCGTGATAGAATGGATAGAGCAACTTTTCATAGAAAATTCTTGCAATATGGTATTATGCTTTTCCTTTTAGTTATGTTAGTTCAATATATGCTTGGTAACGAAAGTTATATTGAATTAATTAAAGCTACTTGGGTGCAAATTGTTCTCCACTTTATTATTATCTTTAATAGTTATTATCTATTAAAGGGAGAAAAATATTATAATGAGAATGTGGGGGTTGAATAGGTATGGAAATAGTATTTGTTGCAGTTATTATTTTATTTATTTTAATTTATAATAAGACAATTGATAAAAATCAATTTATTAATGATAATAAAAAATATTTTGAAATATTAAGAGAAGATGACTATGATTTTTTAGTATATGCAAAATATGGAGATAGTGCTACTCCTAATGTACTATTTCAAAAAAGAATTACTTATGCTATTGCTATTTTCTTTGTATTTATGTTTTTATTTATTGATGATGTTAGCTTAATTAATATTATTTTAGCTTGTCTTGTAGCAGCTTTTGTTTTTAAAATGCCTTATATGCAATTAAAAAAATATTATAAAGCTCACTTGCATCAAATTGACATAATGTTGCCATACTATTTAAAGAGTTTAGAAATATTAATACAGCATTATACTGTTCCTGTAGCGATAGGAAAAAGTATTAATGATGCACCTGATATTTTTAAGCCAGGTCTTAGAGAATTAATTGAAAAAATTAATTCGGGAGACTCTAGTATTAATCCATATATGGATTTTGCTAATACATACCCAGTTAGAGATTCAATGCGTATGATGCGTCTTTTATATCGTTTAGGTCTTGGTGGGCAAGAGAAAAAACAAGAGCGACTTTTGATGTTTTCACGTACAGTTTCTAATTTACAATCTAAAGCAAGGGATACTAAATATAAAGAAAGATTAGATCATATGGGCAATCAAACTATGATTATGCTTGTTGTTACTGGTGTTAGTGTTATGCTTGTAATTTTGGCATCTATGTTTACGATGATGGGTTAAAAAAAAGATTACAAAATATAAAATATTTGATATAATTAGTTTTGTAAGATATTTGAAAGGAGAGATATTTAAATGAAAGAAGCGACTGGTGAATTAAATATGACTGTAGTAACTATTGTTATGATTGGGCTTATTGCGGCTTTTTTTGCAATATTTTGGCCTCAGATACAGGAACAAATTCAGACAGAATGGACTGATACTACTAATAATGCTAGAGGATAGTTATATAATTTAATATTGTAGAATAAGGTAATAAACATATTGATTTTGGAGGATGTGATTAATAATGAGAGATGCAATAGGGCAGGTTTTTACTTTACAAATTATATTGGCCTTTGTGCTTTTGATTAATGGATATATGGCATATTCTGTTAACTATACTAGAGCATTTCGCGTTAAAAATCAAATCGTTAACATTATAGAACAATATGAAGGTCCTAATCATGAAGATGCTATAGCAAAAATAAATACATATATTGATCAAATGGCTTATGAAGTTCCTGCACATCTTACTCAAGCATTTTTAAATGATAATAATGGTCAAGATGTGAGTTGTCAAAATGGTTGGTGTTATATTGTGCATGATGTTTCTATTGATGGCGCTGATGGAGAGAGAAGAGGAAAATATTATTCAGTAACTACATTTGTTAATATTAACATTCCTGTTATCAATAATATAGTAGGATTAGGGCAATTTTTAAGAGTTGTTGGTGAAACTAAGACAATTTATGAATAGAAAAGGGAAGTGAGATAATGAACGTAATTGTTGCTAATGAAGCGAAAGCAATGTTATCTACTTTGGATATAGATGTTATTAAAAGTGTAGATGGCATTCATACTGCTGATGAGATTGTTAATATGTTCAAAAACTTCTTTTATGCAAGAATGATTTTAGATGTCACAGCGATTAAAGATTATGATGATATTACTAATATTCAAAAAATATCTATTGGTCTTGATGCTGATAAAATCATTCTTTTACTTCCTAATAATGAAAATTCAACTTCTAGTAGTTATTTGTCTAAAATAATCTCTATGGGTATTTATAATTTTACCACAACTGTTGATGGTGTTAAATATTTTTTGGAACATCCTAATACTTATAAAGATGTTGCTCATATTCAGCAACTAAATGATTTATCTAGTACTATTAATGATAAGGTAGTTGCAGGATCTAGGATTATTGGAATAAAAAATGTTACTGATCATGCTGGTAGTACTACACTTATATATATGTTGAAGAAAGAACTAGAACAGTCTTATGGTATGAGTGTTGTTGCTATTGAGGTTAATAAACATGATTTTGTTTATTTTAATAGTAATAATATGTTTTCTGTTGATGATCAACATTTAATGACAGAGATTGTTAGACATAAAGATGCAGCGATTATTTTGATAGATTTAAATGATTCTAGTAATGAAGGTGCTTGTAGTGATGTTTTATATTTAATAGAGCCTTCTAGTATTAGATTAAATAAGTTAATGAGAAGAGATAGAAGAATATTTGAAGAATTGAAAGGTAAGAAGATAATTCTTAATATGAGTTTACTTTCTAATAGTGATATTATGGATTTTGAATATGAAGGTAGAACTAAAGTGTTTTATAATATTCCACCTTTAAATGATAGAGTTAAAAATAGAGTTTTAGGTGATTTTCTTTCTAAGATAGGACTTATAAACAAACCTAAAGAAAAAGAAGAGGGTGGAAAAATATTTGGATTATTTAGAAGATAATAATTGACAAATATTAATTATTTATATATTATTAATGTAGTAGAGGAGAATGTTTATGAATAGTTTAAGTTTAATGAGTTTAGTACAAATTTTGGATACTGCTACTTCAACTTCTTTTGATGACGGTCCTTGTCATGGCTTTGGGTTTGTAGTTAGGATAATAAAAAATGGTTTATTTCCTATTTTGCAAATTGGTATTCCTATAGTTTTGATTGTTTTAGGTACTTTAGATTTAGGTAAAGCTGTTATTTCTTCTGATGATAAGGCTGTTAAAGAAGCACAATCTAAACTAATTAAAAGATGTATTTATGCAATTTTAGTATTCTTTATTGTTACACTTGTTAGTTTAGTGTTCAGTATGGTAGGTAGTGTTGCAGGAGAGAAGGCTCCAGGTTTACAGGACTGGAGTGAATGTTGGAATAGCCCTGAAGAGGCATCTAGTGGTTCCTAATTATATGTAGTTTATAGCAATTGTGATTGCTATTTTTTTTTTGAAATGCTATACTTATATCATGAGGGAGTGCGTGAGATGAAGAAATTTTTGTATTTAGTAATGTTTGTTTTTTCTTTTTTTGTTGTAGGTAGTATTAATGTTGATGCTAAAACTACAGAGAAACAATGTAGCTATTATGTTAATGCTGAACAACTTACTGGTGATGGTGGTTCAACAATAGATTGTACGTTTGAATGGAGTGATTCATTGCTCTTTGGCGGTTTCTCTTATAGTTGTAAATATAAAGTTAATTCTAAAGAAGATGCAACAATATTAATTGGAAATTATAATAAAGAAAGAGGAACAGATTTTAATTTATCAAGTTGGTTTAAAGATAATAAATCTTGTCCACGTTATCTTGTTTTTGATTTACATAATTTGTCATCATCAGGTTCTGCTTATGCTGCTAATACAAATCAACAAGTTGAATTAATTAGAAAAAAATATGGTGCTTCTTTTGCTTCTTATTTGGAAACTAGTATAAAGAAAAATGAACTAGAAAATGATCCTAATAGTGAAGCTGCTAAAGAATGTGAAGAGAGTAAAAAAGCTCTTGAAGATGCCATTTCTTTATTAGAAGGTAGAAAGAAAAATTGGGAAGAGTTGAATTGTCAAAACTATAAATTGAGTGATGAAGAAAGAGAAAATGTAGCTTCTTCTGAAAATATTGAATGGGGGAGGAAATGTAAGGAAATTTTAGATACTTATGATATTTCTGTTTCTGCTGCAAAAAAGTCATTGAATGATTATGTAAATTCTGGATGTATTAGTAAAAAAAGTCAAGAATATAAAGATTATAAAAACAAAATAACAAACTTAAAACAGGAAGCTGATAGTGTTAGTAATAATATAGAAGAGCAAAATACAAAGCCATCAGATGCTGAGAAGGAATGGGAGAACTTAAAAGATGGAGTAACAGCTGAAGATTTTAAGGATCCTGATATTGAATGTGAGGATATTATAGATACGGAAACACCTGGTGCTTTTGGTTGGTTACTTAATACTATTTTAAATTATATTAAAGTAATAGGTCCTGTTTTAGTTGTATTATTAAGTGCTATTGATTTTATTAAGGCTATATTTGGTTTTGATGAAAAGGCTATGAAAGAGGCTCAGAATAAGTTAATTATTAGATTGGTGGCAGCACTTGCTTTATTTTTGATTCCTACATTGGTTCAATTGTTGTTATCATTTATTAATCAAGCACCATGTGTTTTATAGTTAAATAAATTAAATTGATATTTGTTATTATATTTGATACAATAATAAAAAATAAAGATGTGAAAGAGAAGTGAGATTCATGTGGAATGACCCTAACTTTTTTAATAACTTATTAAGAAGCTTTTTTGCTATGTTAGATAATATAGGTTATTTCTTTTTGGGTGGAATATATGATATTTTCTTTACTGTTGCAAATGCAAAAATTTTTCAGGGTGATTTAATTAACACTTTTTATTCAAGAATCCAAATGATATTGGGAATTTTGATGATTTTTAAATTATCAATTACAGTTTTACAGATTATTTTAAATCCAGATATGTTTAAAGATAAACAAAAGGGTGCTGGTTCTATCGTTATGCGATTGGCATTAATAATTGTTATGCTTTCATTGATTGTTCCAATAGATATTCCTACTAATACTGCTAATAAGAATCCATTGAATGAACAAATCAAAGCTAATGGTATTTTATTCGGTTTTTTATATCAAATTCAAAATAGTATAGTTGATGATAATATTTTAGGAAAATTAGTTCTTGGTTATAACGTTGACAATACTGCAGATGATAAAAATTCTAATGGTCTGGAACTAAATAATATGGCTAGTGTAGGTGATGTTATTACAGCACAAATTGCTAGGGCTTTTATTAGACCAACTTTATCATCATCTGAAAAAGAAGATGAATTTACAGATGAAAAGGATTATGAAAAGTTTGTCGCTTGCAATGGTGATGAAGCTAATGCTTATTTTAATGAAAATCTTACTTCTGGGACTTTATTAGATCACATAAATGATACTTGTGAATCTGATGATGGGGAAGTGTATGTTTTTGATTATACAGGATTTGGCGGTGTAGTTTGTTCTATTATTATGACAATAATTATTTTAGGATTTACACTTGATGTAGCAGTTAGAGCAATCAAGTTAGCATTGTTAAGATTAATTGCACCTATTCCTATAATTTCTTATATTACACCTGGTGCAGAAAAAGATGGAGCTTTTGGTAATTGGGTTAAGACTTTGACTTCTACTTATATTAGTTTATTTGTTAGATTAGTAATTATATATTTTGGTATTTATTTGATTATATTATTGCGATCTGGAGATTTAGTAACTTTGGTAGGAAGTTCAAGCGTCTTTACAACAACTTTAGCAAATGTGTTTATTATAGTGGGTATTCTTGTATTTATGAAGCAGGCACCAAAATTTTTCCAAGATATGTTAGGGATTAAAGGTGATGGTAATTTATTTAGTGGCATTGGTACGATGTTAGGAGCTGCTGCTTTAACTGGTGGCTTACTGGGGTCTGTAGCTACTAATGCAAGATCATCTTTTTATGAAAATAAAGAGCGTGGTAAAGGTACAATAAAAAGTACTTTAGGAGCTATTGGATCAGGTGTTGCTGGTGGAATTGGTGGTGCTTTTGTTGGGGGGAAAGCTTTAGCTGCTTCTGATAAAAAACATGCAAGTGCAGTATTTGCAGCAATGCAAAAAAGGAATGCTGTAAGAGCTTCTGGTTCTACTTTATTTGGTCGTGCTCAGGCTGGTGCTTCGGCTTTAGTTACAGGTAGAGCATTAGGAGCAGCTGATGAGAAAAAGCTTGAATTATATGATGCATTTGTAGAAAAAGCTAAGGCTCAAATTCAAATGGCAGAATCAGAAGCTTTAAATGATAACAAAATTATGGGAAATACATCTGTTATGGAATTTTTTACAGATGAAAATGGTAAACGATCTACTCGTAGTATTAATATAAATGCTAATTATCGTGATTTTGAAACTAGATTTCAAAATGCTAGGGCGAGAGGTGATAAAACATTTACTTTTGCTGGTCATGAGATTGAACTTGATAGTATAAATGAAAATACATTTGAAAGTCTTAAAAAATCTCAGGCTCGTGTTTTTGCTAGTCAACAACGTAATTTATCTCCTGATAAGAAAAATCCTAAATTTGCTGGAACTACACAAGACCTTGAGTATGTTGCTAGAAATCTTCAGATTGATATAGACCCTTATGATTATGATGTTAATGATAATAAAAGTGTTAAAAAGTCAATGGGTAATGTTATGAATAAAGCACGTGATATTAGAACTAGTAGTAAACGTAATAGGTATATCGCTAATAGTAAACAGATTAATGGTGGAACTAAATAATAAGGGAGTGTGATAATAGATGAATGATAATTATTTGATACCTGCTAATACCAAAAGTGGTAGTCTTATTCTTGGTATTTTTAAACCTTTTGATTTAATTTTGTTAGGAACTGGAGTTTTGTTTTCTTTAATTCTTTTGATGTCTCTTTCTATGAATTATACTTGGCAAGTTATACTTGTTGTTACTCCAGGTTTACTTAGTGCTTTTCTTGTTATTCCAATTCCTAATTATCATAATGTTTTAACTATAATTATAGAATGTTATAATTTCTTTACTAATAGAAGAAGTTATATTTGGAAAGGTTGGTGTGTTAAAGATGTCAAAGATGTCAAGAAGAGTAGTAAGTAGTCAATATTCTGAAGATTGGTTGCCTATTACAGGTATTCAAAATGGTTACATTATTTGTGAAGGTAAACAAAAAGTTACAGGTGTTAAGATTACTCCTCGTAATATATTTATTCTTGATCAACAATCTCAAGATAATGTTTTAATTAGTCTTAAAAATTTTTATAATATGATTGATTTTGAGTTTTGGTTAGTTGTTGCTGATAGACCTGTTGATATATCTGTTTATATGTCACAATTGCAACTCTTATATAATGATTCTGCTTCGCCTGCTATTCGTAAACTTATTTTACAAGATATTGATAAAGGTAATACTTTTATGAATAATAATATTGTTGATACTGAATACTTTATTTTATTTAAAGATACTAGTGAAGATGTGCTTCAAAAAAGAGTTAGACTTCTTATTAATGGACTTGCTAGTTGTGGTTTAAATGCAGCGCAGGTTAGTAATGATGATTTGAGAATAATTATGGAAAATTTCCTAAATGGAGGAGTTTCTACTGAATTTGGGACGGTGATGCCAGTATGAGTATAAGTATTAAAAGCCAATTAGCACCTAAGGGATTACATTTTAATCCAAGTGATTTCTTTATTAGTGATAAGTATGCAACTATTCTTTCTGTTATTTCTTATCCGCGATATATTTCTCCTGGGTATTTATCAACTCTAACATCTATGAGTGGTATTAAAATTGTTATAAAGCATATACCTGTTCCTTTTTCTACTATGTCTAAAATGATTAATAGACAAATTGCTGATTTGAGAGAAAAATATAGACAAGAAAAAGATCAAACTGCTAAAGAGAGAATTAGACAAGATGCTGAAAGTCTCGAATATTTTGTTTCGATGCTTGCTTCAAGTCAATCTAGAATTTTTGATTTTCAAATGCATATTATGATAAATGCTGATACTAAAGAAGATCTTGAATTGAAAAAGGTTAATGTTAAGAATTATTTAGATGCTATGGAACTTAGAGCGGTTTCACTTAGGTTTGAACAAGAGAAGGTTTTAAAAAGTATTTTACCAATATTTCCTAGTCAAGATATAGAAGAAAGGATTGGTACTCCTATTCCAACTCCTACTATTGCTGCTATGTATCCTTTTATCTTTGATAGTATTAAAGATCCTGGTCTTTCTGTTTTGCTCGGTGTTGATTTTTCAGGTGGGGTTATTTTGTTTAATCAATTTCTTTATCAAACAAGAAAAGAAAATAATAGAAATAATGCTAATATGATTATACTTGGTACATCTGGATCTGGTAAATCAACTGCTGCTAAACTTTTGCTTAGATCTCATATTAGAAATGGTTGTCAGATAGTAGCGATCGATCCTGAAAATGAGTTAGAAGAGATGACGAAAACTTTTGGAGGAGATATCATTGATATTGGTAAAGGTGGAGAATTTGGAATGATTAATCCACTTGAAGTTATTATTGATGCTGATGATGAAGAAATTTCGCAAGGATTAGGTTATACTGTTTTGACTCGAACTTTACAGTCTCTTAGAGCTTTCATGAAATATTATGATCCATCTATTGAAGAGGATGTTCTTAATATGTTTAGTGAGATTGTTCAAGATACTTATAAACGTTTTGGAATAGATTTTAATACTGATTTTTCAAAGTTTACATCAGCAGATTATCCGACTTTTTCTGATGTTTATGCTACTATTAAAGGTAGACTTATGTCTTTGACAGAACAGACTAGAGAAAAAGATATTATTCAGAGATTAGAGCTTAAAATAAGACCGTTAATAAAAGAATTAAAATTTTATTTTGATGGTAAGACTACTATAACTGCAGATAGTGATTTTATGGTCTTTAATATTAAAGAGTTTATGAATTCTGATACTAATATTAGAAATGCTTTATTCTTTAATATTTTAAAATATGCTTGGGGACTTTGCCTTGATGTTGATGTTAATACAATATTAATGGTTGATGAAGCTCATGTATTACTTGGTACAAATAATGAACAAGGGGCTGATTTCTTAGCTCAAGTTCAAAGACGTGCTCGTAAATATAATACAGGTACTATTATAATTACTCAGCAGCCTAGTGATTTTTCATCTGCTTCTATTATTACTCAAGGAAAAGCTATTTTTGATAATTCTTCATATTATTTGGTTATGGGACTTAGAAAACAGGCAGTGGAGGACTTGTCATTACTTATAGATCTAAATGAAAATGAAAAAGATAGTATTAAGCGTTATTCTCAAGGAGAAGCACTATTTGTATGTGGTAATAGACGTATGAGAATAAATGTAGTAGTTACTCAAGAAGAACTGGAATCATTTGGTTCAGGTGGAGGTTTTTAGTATTTAATATTTAAATAGTTGTGGTAAGGTGGTGATGAAAGTGGAAGAAGAAAAAAAAGAAAAAGGGCAGGATAATAATTCTGGAACTGATAATGCAAATAAGAAAACTAATTCTTCTGATTCATCATTTTTAGGTAAAGCGATAGAGAAATATAGGAGTAATAGAAGGAGTAAAAAAGGATTTGATGATGATAGTGGTGATACTACTAATCCTGATATTGATGCTTCTCCTGTAAAAAAAAATATTTCTAATGGTAAAAATGGACTTGAAAGATCTATTGCTAATAAGGCATTAAATGCTGGAGCTAAAGTTAGTCCAACTTTACGAACTTTAAAAACTGTTAATAATATTAAAAATGGAATTAATGGAGTTAGAACTAGAAGAAATATGACAGGGGCTGCTCCTTCAGGGGGATCCGTTGGTGGTCTTTTGCGTGATGATAATAATGATAATAAAGAAGTTGATAGAACTAACAATGTAGGTGATGTTACTTCTTCAGATAATGTTGTTAATGAAGATTCTAGTAGTGAAGGCGGTAATTTTTTAAGTTCTCTATTAGGAGGTAAAAAAAGTAAAGGTTTAGCTGGTTCTTTTAATATTTTTGGAAGATTTTCAATTAAAAGTAAAATTTTTTCGGTTATACTTGGAGTTTTTGTTTCTTTGTTTATAATTTTACTTCCCGTTATTTTAATTGTTCTTGTATTTAGTCCTCTTTTGGGACAAAGTGAAGCTTCTGCTAATGAAGGAGATGTATCATATGATGCAGGACAATCTGCTTATTATCAAAGAGTTGAGGATGTAAAAAAAAGTTATTCTGAAGAAGAAAAAGAATTTTCGGAAATAGTCATTACTGCTGCTTTTACAGTATTACAGGTAAATGTTCCATCTTTTACTTTTGCTGATATGACAGAGTCACGAATTAGAGAGGTTGCTGATTTAATGCTTGAAGAATCTGAAAATGAAGATGGTACTATTACGTATACGGCTAAAGGTGAAGATGATGTCAAAGAAGCATTAGCTGCTTATTTTAAAAGTATTGATTCTAGCCTAAGTGATGATACATGTAAAAGAATGGCTGATGATGTATTTAGTTATGTTGAAGCTTATCAAGAATTTACAAGTGATGAAGAACAATCTAGTAATGTTGCATCTTCATGTGAGGGTAATTCATATTGGTGGCCAATTGGTAGTATTGATACTACTACATCAAATGGAGTTACTTTTGCTAGTGGTGATCCAGAGCCTTCTTCATTAACTGCTTATTTTGCTGGTGCGGATAGTGTTCATAGAGGTAATCATGGAGCGATTGATATTTCTACTAGTAGTGGTGTAGGTGTTACTAATGTAATTGCTGCTCAATCTGGTACAGTTATATATCCTACTAGTGATGATCAAACAAGGTATGATGATAATGGTAGTCTTAATAATAGCGATGGTGGAGGTTATGGTAATTATGTTATTATAGAACATTCTGATGGTAATTATACTTACTATGCACATATGGCTAAAAATAGTATTACTGTTAGAGCGGGTGATACGGTTAGACAAGGACAAGTTATCGGTAAAATGGGACATTCTGGTAGATCAACAGGGGCACATTTACATTTTGAAGTTAGAGTTGGTGGTAATACTAGTGCTAATAAAGTAGATCCACTTGATTATGTTAGTATTGATGATCCTAGATCTGGATGTGCTGATTTTTCTCTAACAAGTACTTCTCTTTCAAAACAGGAATTTATCTCTAAGATGGAGGCATATTGTACTAGTAGTGGTAATAGTGACTTTTGTACTAATTTTGCTGATCATGCGGCTGAAATTTATGATGTATCAATAGATTCAGGTGTTAATCCCGAACTTGTTGTTGTAACAGCAGGAACTGAACAAAATTGGGCTAAATGTCAGGATCTTTATAATTATTGGGGGATTGATATTTCAAATGGTCAAGGTTGTTATGATGGTCCTATTTTAAGATCTCTTGCTGATGGAATTCGTGAATATGCTTCTACATTAGATAACTATCAACCTGGTGGTAGTAATGCTGCTTTAATAGAATCACGAAATCAAGAAAGAGAAGCGGCAGGATGTGATCCAGCAGGACATGGTCCTCCAGGGACTTTAGCAGGAATGCAGTCTGTATATTCTTGGCTTGGTGATTATCGTTATAATCCTGGTGATTCAGGTTTGGGTGGATGTTATTATTTAAACGTAATGTATGGTGAAGACTATTGTAGTAGAGTTCCATCTGGTAGTGATGTTCCTACTACGGTATGTGAACAGAATGATTATACTAAATGGCAAATTGAGAAAAAAGTGTATCTTAGAAAGGCTATATTTGGTTTATAGGAGACCAACTATGAATAGTTAATAGTTATTTTGAAAAAATATTAAATATACTATAAAAAAATTAGAGAGAAATACAAAAGAAGGAATGTGATAATATACTAGTCAGTATTAAATACAAAATCTCTCTTGTAACTGACTATATATATCATACAAGGGGTTATGAATAAAACAGAAAAAGTTGAAATTACGATAGTTGTTATATTAATAGTATTTTTTTGTGGTACTCTGATCTATTCTAAAGTTGTTCAGAAAAATGTAGATGATAATAAAATTGATACTACTGTTTTTGCCTTAAATGATGTAAATAGGTTTTTCTCTATTGATTCATCTATTTCCAAATATGTATCTTATGTATCTAATAAAGATGTTGATAATATTATTAAAGTTTTAGATAAAAATTATAAAGAAAATAATAATATTTCTAGTAGTAATGTTTTTGATTTTGTTGGTAATTATAATATAGGTTATATTAGTAGTACTAGAGAGATATATCAAGTTAGTTCTAATAATAATATTTATAAATATTATGCTAAAGTAAGATTATTAGAGGAAACTTTTGATTCTTCTACTTTTATAGATAATGCTTATTTTGAGGTTACTATTAATGAAAATGAACTTACGTTTGCAATTGCGCCGATTAGTGAAATTGTATATATGAATAAAATAAAGGAGGCTACTAATGGTTAAAACTTTTAAAATAATAATATTTATTTTGTTAGTAGTTTTGTTTAGTTTTCTGATCTTTAGGAATTTTAGAAATGTTGATGAAGTGGTAAGGATGTTACCTACAGTGGAAGAATTAGATAAATATAATTCTGTTTCTATTAAGAATGAGGCTAATATATATGAACTTAAAGATATTAGTGACAAACAATTAATTACAATTTACTATACAGATTTTAAAAATGAAGTTTTTAATTATCCAGAAGAAATTTATCAAAAAATAAGAAATAAGGATGAAATAACTTATGAGATATTTAGTAATTTTAGAAATGAATTAATTAATAATTATTATACTAATAAGGTTGAAGATTATAAAATTGTTGATCAAGAATATACAATTGAGAATAATTATAATCAAAAAATAATTTTTTATGTGGATTCAGTTTTAAATTATGAAATTAAACTAATATTATAAAATTTGTTTTCAAATTAGAAAAATACTGGTATAATAAGCGTAGATTTTGAAATGAGGGATTTTCATGAAGTTAAAGTTTAGAGCTGATAAAGATGATGTTATGATATTTGCTGTTTTTGCTTTGTTTTTACTTTATATTGTAGCGATTGGTATTGTTAATTTAAATTCTTTTGCAACTGAAGGATATTTTAGTGGTCTTAATCCTTTTCCGGCATTTACACCTAAGTTTTTATGGATGACTTTAATTATTTATTTTGTATCGTTAATAGGAATGTTTGTTAGTGTAAAATCTTATTTTTTTGAAGTAGAAAAAGGTTTTGGTTTTACTACTGAAAAGAAAGATAAAGGATATTCTAGGTGGGCTAAGGATAAAGAGATTAAACAAGAACTTACTATGGTTACTCCACAACAAGAAACTAGTAATGCAGCAGGTGTTCCTTTGATTTTGAAAGATAATGAAGCTTGGGTTGATAATGGTGAATATCATACTTTAGTTATTGGTTCTACTGGTTCTGGTAAGACACAAACTGTTATTAAGCCTACTGTTAAATTACTTGCTAAAGCAGGAGAATCAATGATTATTACCGATCCTAAGGGTGAGATTTATGAAGCGACTGCTAATATGCTTAAAAGTAAAGGATATGATGTTCAAATATTAAATTTCCGTGATCCTCAAAATGGTAGTAGTTGGAATCCATTGTCTTTACCTTATAGAATGTATAAGAGTGGTAATCAGGATAAGGCTATTGAGTTATTAGATGATTTAGCTTTAAATATTCTTTATGATGAGTCTAGTAATAATAGTGACCCATTTTGGGAGAAAACTTCTGCTGATTATTTTTCAGGTGTAGCATTAGGACTTTTTGAAGATGCTAAAGAAGATGAAATTAATATTAATAGTATTAGTTTAATGACTACAGTAGGGGAAGAGAAGTTTGGTGGTACTACTTATATTAAGGAATATTTCTCTTTTAAAGATCCAGCAGGGGCTGCTTCTATTAATGCATCTAGTACAATTAATGCTCCAACTGATACAAAGGGATCAATTTTATCTGTGTTTAGACAGAAGATTAAATTATTTGCATCACGTGAGAATTTATCAGAGATGTTAAGTCATAACAATATTGATCTTGCTGATATTGGTAAGCGTAAGACAGCTTTATTTATCGTGGTTCAAGATGAAAAGAAAACTTATCACTCCCTTGTTACAATTCTTTTAAAGCAATGTTATGAAACTTTAATAGATGTAGCTCAAGAAAATGGTGGTGAACTTCCTGTTAGAACAAACTTCTTACTAGATGAGTTTGCAAATATGCCACCTTTAAAGGATGTTACAACTATGATTACAGCAGCTCGTTCTCGTAAGATTAGATTTACAATGATTATTCAAAACTATGCACAATTAAATCAAGTATATGGTAAAGAAAATGCTGAAACTATTCGTGGTAACTGTGGTAATATTATTTATTTGATTTCAGCTGAACTTGCAGCATTAGAAGAAATTTCTAAAATGTGTGGTGAGGTTAAATCTAAGGATAATGATAAAACTGCTAGTACTCCTCTTGTTACAGTTTCTGATTTGCAAAGAATGAAGCAATTTGAAGTTATTGTTTTAAGAATGAGACAACAGCCTTTTAAGACTAAATTTACGCCAGATTTTAAACTTAATTGGGGTAAAGATTATCCTAAAGCTACATATCCAGTTAGGGATAAAATACCTGTTCATACTTTTGATATAAAGACTTTTGTTAAAGAAAAGAAAAAAGAAAAGTTGCTTGAAATGATGAATAGTTCTAATCCTAATGGAGGTAATACTTCGTCTGGATCTGGATTTGTTCCTCCTAATTTATTTGGAATAGGTGCTGGAAATAGTAATAATCAGGGATTTTCTAATCCTATGTTTACGGGTAATAATAATGGTCCAATGTCAATGCCTTCTGATATGCCAGGAATGATGCCTAATTTTAATCCAGATTTATCAAAAAATAATATTCAACCTAAGAAACCAACATTTGATGTTGATGAGTTGGTTAAGAAGATTGATGCTAAAATTGCTGAACTTGAAAAAGAAGAACAAATGAATAAGCAAAAACATCAGGAAACTCTTGTTAAACCTTTAGAAGATTCTTCTGTTAAAGAAGTTGTGGATAATAAGAAAGAAGATCCTGTTGTTAAAGAACAGCCTAAAAAAGAAGTTAATTTAAGTTTAGATGATGATGACGATGATGATTTCTTTGATGATTTTTTCGATGAATAAAAATTTGGCATGAATTTTCTAAAAAATTAAGGATCAAACTTATAATGATGTGAAATCTATTTAGAAGACATCAAATAAAAAATAGTCTTTGAAATTAAAAATTAAGGACGAACGAAGTGAGGTCATCTAGACTTTTGATTTATTAAACAATGATCACAATGTTTAAGATTAAAAGAAACTAAACCAGTCCTATCAATAATTAATTGAAATTTACCCTTATATCTAAATCATCATTAATAGTATCATAATTAGGTAGGTTATCTAATTTAGTATTAGTTATTTTAGAAATAGTATCAATACTTTGCCTTTTATCGGTTAGTTTTTCAAGCATAGTAAATAATTTAGGTAAATATTTATTTATAATATTATATAGACTACAAACTAATAATTTATCTTTTCTTAATTCTCTTTTTTCTTTTCTTGTCATACAATCAACTACCTTTTATTTATTATATCAGATATTTGATTGCGAAAAAATTTCACTCCTTAAAGCTGGAGTCTTAAACTAAAATAGATTTATAAAAATAAATTGACAAAGTAAAAAAAGCGATATAATATAGCTACATTCGATTGGAGGAGGAATAAAGAATGGAAAATAAAATCCAAAAAATGTATAAACGAACAGATGCTTATAAAGAACCAATAGCTTTTAATTTTAGGATAGAAAACTTTTTTGGTTTAAGAGGTGATTGTGTCGGTGAGGATGGTTGTGTTAAAGTCTTTCAACAAGCTTATCTTGACTTAACTGGTGAACTTCTATCAAATGATTATATGAATGCAGTTTTTCCAACAATAAGTGCACATCCAATATCTGATTGGACTATACGTAATTTAGCAAAAAATTTTGTTGATATTTGTGATATTAAAGAATATGGATATGAAAAGTTAGCGATTATATGTGACTATTTTAAACGTATAGAACGATCAGTACCGTTTGTAGAGTTTTATACAAAATTTAATCCAACTATGACTGATGAAGAATTTATTGCATTATGTTCAAGATTAGATGAGATAATTTCAGAAGCAGTAAAAAGTTTTTTACTAATAAGAAAACTTGAAGAAGCAAAAAAAGTTTGTGATAAGTTATCAGTAGTATGGCCTGAAGCAAGTGAACATGCTGCAGAGTGTATTATCAAACTAGAAAATACACCAACATTCTCACAATACATTGTACAAGAAATATCTAAATTACCTGATATGATAGAAATAAAGGAATTCAAAAAAAAATAATAAATCTTTAATATTAATATAAAAAGTTTAAAAAAAAGTATCGGCTGTTGACTAAATTAATTTATCAACAGCCTGAATGATATATGTAAAATAAAATGCATATCTCATTTTTTATTTAAGTAAATGTCAAGTAAAAAATGGAAATAATTATGTTTAGTTGTAACTATTTACAGTCTAAAGTGAAAAAGTTACTTTTTTACCGTAATTTTCAATACTAAATTCCGTTTTTAGGTAAATTATTTTAAATACAAGACTTATTTTTGTTTTGTGTTTTCTTGCATTTTATTTAATAGATAACAAATAAAGATAAACTTTATTTGTAAAATAATTATAAAAATAATAAAGTTGTTAATGGTCTAGATGAACTTGAATAATGTTTTTTTGTAGGTGTCAATGATGTGAGACCAAAAAGTTATAGAAAATATTAATTAGGAAGCTGTGCGTTAGTATAAGCTTCTTTTATTAATAAAGTAAAAAGAAAATAAATAGTATTTGGAATAGTAAAATTTAATAAGAAATAAAAAAATGGTTGACAAATTATCTTCTTATTAATATAATGTTAATAACAAGTTTAATTACTTGCTTATTTCTTAGTTTTTGATATTAATAAAAAGTTAATAAGAGGAGGAATGATTATGACGACTAAGAATTTAAAAGTTTATAATAAAGCTTTAATTGTTGTTGATATGGTTAATGGCTTTGTTAAGGAAGGAGTGTTACATGATAAATCTATTACTAGAGTTATACCTAGACAGATAGAACTTATTAAGGAATATCATAATGAGGGACAGTTAGTTATCTTTATTCAAGATACTCATACTAAAGAATCTACGGAACATAAGAGATTTCCTGATTACCATTGTCTTAAAGGTAGTGGAGAAGAGAAAGTGGTTAATGAGTTAAAACCTTTTACTCTCTTTAATAATACTATCTGTATACCTAAAAATTCTACAAGTTTTATGGAGGCTCCTATTTTTAGAGAAGTAATGAAGGAGGCTACTAATATAAAAGAGTTTGATATAGTAGGGTGTTGTACTGATATTTGTGTATGTAATGGTCCTATGGGGCTTGCAAATTATCTTGATGAACATAATAGAGATAGTATTATAAGAGTACATAAAGATGGTGTGGCAACCTTTGCAGAAGATGATAGACAAAACTATGTAGATTCAGCTTATCTACTTATGGAACAGCAAGGAATTCAGTTAGTTAAAAAAATTTAGAATTTGATATTAATAAGTTGATAAAAAGAAAGGAATGATTTAAATGAAAGAAGAAAATTTAACTTTATTAACTGATTTATATGAACTTACTATGATGAATGGATATTTTGATATGAGAAGGGATGAAAGAGTAGTATTTGATGTATTTTATCGTAAGAATCCATCAGATGGCGGATATGCTATTGTAGCAGGTCTTGAACAAGTAATCGACTATATTAAAAATTTACATTTTGATAGTGATGATATTGAGTACTTAAGAGAATTAGAGCTTTTTGATGAAGAGTTTTTAAAATATTTAGAAAATTTTAAATTTACTGGTAATATTTATGCCATGAAAGAAGGAACTGTTGTCTTTCCGATGGAACCTTTATTAAAAGTAGAAGCACCTATTATAGAAGCTCAACTTGTGGAGACGGCAATCTTAAATATTATTAATCACCAAAGCTTAATTGCTACTAAAGCATCAAGAGTATGTGATGCTGTTAAAGGTGATGCTGTTATGGAATTTGGACTTAGAAGAGCTCAAGGACCTGATGCAGGTGTATACGGGGCAAGAGCAGCAGTTATTGGAGGATGTGCTTCAACTAGTAATGTTCTTGCTGGTAAACAATTTAACATTCCTGTCGCTGGTACTCATGCTCACAGCTGGATTATGAGTTTTGATAGTGAATATGAGGCTTTTAAGAAATATGCAGAACTTTTTCCAAATAATGCAACTTTACTAGTAGATACTTATGATACTTTAAACTCAGGTGTTCCTAATGCGATAAGAGTATTTAAAGAATTAAAAGAACAAGGTAATATGCCTAAAAAATATGGAATACGACTAGATAGTGGAGATTTAGCATATCTATCTAAAAAGACACGAATTATGTTAGATGAAGCAGGATTTCCTGATGCTACTATTTGTGCTTCTAATGACTTAGATGAATATTTGATTGAAGATTTAAAAAAACAGGGAGCGAAAATAAATCTTTGGGGAGTAGGTACAAGCTTGATTACTTCTAAAGATTGTCCTAGCTTTGGAGGAGTTTATAAACTAGCTGCCATTAAAAAATCTGGTGTAGTAATTCCTAAGATTAAACTTAGTGAGGATAGAGTAAAAATTACTAATCCAGGAGATAAACAAATATTTAGATTCTATGATAAAGAAACTGGTAAAATTAGAGGAGATATTATTGGCTTTGCAAATGAAAAATATAGTGAAGATGAAACAACAGTAATGTTTGATCCTGTAGATACTTGGAAGAGAAAAGAATTAGAGAAAGGTACTTATACAGTTAGGGAATTGTTAGAACCAATATTTATAAATGGGGAATGTGTTTATAAAAGTGATAGTGTGATGAAGCTTAGAGATTACTGTAGTCTGGAAAAAGAAACTTTGAGTGAAGAGAATAAAAGATTTGTAAATCCTCATCCTGTACATGTTGATTTAAGTTATGATTTATGGAATGTTAAAAATAAAATGATAGATGAAGAAAAGACATTAGTTAAAAGTAGGGAGAAAAAATGAGAAAAGAGAAGTTAGAAGAGTTACATAGTTATATAGAAGAATTAAAAATAATTAAAAAAATTTTATTAGAAAGAAGTAATAATTCTTATATAAAAGTAGAAAACTATAACTGTTTACTTAATAACGGTATCACTATCGTAAGAGATAAAATAATTAAAGGTAATAGTAATGGTGATGCCGTTGTTACTCTACCTGTTACTAAAGATAATGAGTTCTTATTAATAGTACAACCTAGACCAGTTAAAGAAGGATTTTTAGTAGAATTTCCTGCAGGTTATGTAGAAGATAAAGAAAATCCTTTGATTTCTGCTAAAAGAGAGCTTATAGAAGAGACAGGTTATTACTCTGATAATATTAAGTATCTTGATTCTTTTTATCAAGACCAAGGTTGTAGTGAAGCTTATAACTATGCTTATCTTGCTTTAGACTGTGAAAAGATAAAAGAACAGCAACTAGATAAAGATGAATTTGTTAGATATTTCTTGTGTAATTATGATGAAGTATTAGAACTTGTTAAAATGGGGTATATTAAAGATATACAGTCTAAATATGCTTTAGAGTTATCTAAAAAATATATTAAGAGGTGATGATGATGAAAAAAATAATTGGTATGACTTTTCCAAGACAAGATGTTACTTTAGGATTAGAACCATCTTTATTAACAGTTCTTCCTGATGGAGATAATGTTATGTATTCTATGGAAAATAAAGATTTTGATGATAAGAATGTTGAAAAGTATGCTTGTTCTATTTATATTACAGGTATGAATGAGTTTAAGAAGTGGGCTTTAAAACATGATAAAAGTAAAATTGTTGTTGGAGGATATGAACCTACTATTAATCCGGAAGAGTTTTTACCTTATGCTTCTAAAGTTATTGTAGGTCCTTGTGATGATTTTTATGCAACTATTAAACAAGAGGGAGATATTGTAAAAGGTATTACTAACTATAATAAGATACCTAGATATGATTTATATGATATTAGAAATAATCAACAGATTATACCTGATAAATTAAAAGATGATGTTTGTACTTCTATTAATACTTCACAAGGTTGTCCCTTTAATTGTGACTTTTGTTGTAGTCCATTGATGTGTGATAAGTTAATGTCTAAACCTATAGAGTTAATTGAAGAAGAGATTAATTATTTAAAACAATATAATCCTAAGTACATTTTTATCCGTGATGAGAACTTTCCTTTACAGAAAGACTTTAAAGAAAGATTAGAAGTTATAAGTGGGCTTGATGCTAAAATATATCTTTTCGCTTCTGCTAATCTATTAAATGTAGATACAGTAGAGTTTATGAAGTTACATAATGTTTATATGGTTTGTTTAGGACTTGAAGATATTACTGTTAATTATGCTAAAAATAAAGAATTAGATAAAGCATGTGATTTACTTCATGAGAATGATATTATGACTTACTTATCTTTTATTGTTAATCCATTAAAAGTACATAGTGAAGAAGAGAGTAGAGACTTTTATGATAGATTATTAGAAAGATTTTATGAGTTAAAACCTGAAATGGTATGTGGTAACTTTTTAATGCCTTTTAGAGGTACTAAGATATGGGATCAATATAAAGATTTAGTTAGTACTGATGATTATGATTTATATACATCTAAAAGTGCTTTCTTAGAGAAAGATTTAGAGATAAGAAAAAGAATGGAATATGAGATGTTTTATTATCAGTGGGAATATTATACTTCAAAGTTTTATCAAGATAATGTTAGAGATTTCTTTAAAGAAGATACACTACATTTAAGATTTTTAGAGTTAAAAGAGGAATTTGAAAAGAAGGGTATTCCTCTTGGTTATCAAAAATGTTTAAGGAGATGATTAATGTGTTAGAATATGGTTTTGTTAGAGTAGGAGCAATTGTTAATAAGTTAGTACTTGCTAGCCCTGTTGATAATGCTAAAGAGATAGTTAAAATGATTAGAAAAGCAGATAAAGAAGGTGTATCAATTGTTACTACTCCTGAACTTGCTCTTACTGGTTATACTTGTGGGGATTTGTTTTTACAAGATGAATTACTTGAGGAAGTTGAGAAAGCTTTAAGTATTATTTTGGAAGATACTAAAGATTTAGATATTATTTCTATTATAGGGATGCCGTTAAGATGTAATAATCAACTTTTGAATACTGCTGTTGTTATAGAAAAAGGTAATATTGTTGGTATTGTTCCTAAAAGTTATATACCTAATTATAGTGAATTTTATGAGAAAAGATGGTTTACTTCTAGTTTTGATTTAAAATACTGTGAAATTAATTTATTAGGTACTGTAGTTCCTATTTCTACTAAGTTATTATTTAGAGATAAGAAATATAGAGAAGTTACCTTTGCAATAGAAATATGTGAAGATTTATGGAGTGTTTTTCCTCCTAGTAATAATCATGCTTTAAATGGTGCTTCTATTATCTTTAATTTATCTAGTAGTAATGAGATTGTAGGTAAAGATAGTTATAGAAGAAATTTAGTTTCTATGCAATCTGCTAAAACATTATCAGGTTATGTATATGTAAGTAGCGGTATTATGGAATCAACTTCTGATTTAGTATTTGGTGGTGCTTCTTTAATCTATGAAAATGGTAAGTTACTTAAATCTAATAAACGTTTTGAAATAGAAAGTAATTTAATATATACAGATATAGACGTTAAAAGATTAATTAATGAAAGGTGTCGTAATAGTAGTTTTGCAGGAAGTTTTTATGATGGAGATTATAAAGTAATAGAAGTTAATGTTAGTGATAGAATAAAGAATCTTGATAGAAGTTATAAGATGTATCCTTTTATACCTACTAATGATAAAGAGAAAAGATTTGAGGAGATATTAGAGATACAAAGTAGCGGGTTAGCTAGACGTCTTATCCATCTAAATAATACTAAGTGTGTTATAGGTATGTCTGGGGGACTTGATTCTACACTTGCTTTTTTAGTTATTGTTAGAGCTTTTAGAAAACTTGAAAGAGATAATAAAGATATTATTTGTATAACTATGCCTGGATTTGGTACAACTGATAGAACTTATAAAAATGCTATTTCTTTAGTTAAAGAATATGGTGCTACATTGAAAGAAATTAGTATTAAAGAGGCAAGTTTACTTCATATGAAAGATATAGGTTTAAATGAGAATGATAGAAGTATTACTTATGAAAATATTCAAGCTAGAGAAAGAACACAAATTTTAATGGATGTTGCTAATATGGTTGGTGGTATTGTCATTGGTACGGGAGATTTGTCGGAATTAGCTCTTGGTTGGTGTACTTATAATGGAGATCATATGAGTATGTACTCTGTTAATTCATCTATCCCTAAGACTTTAGTAAGATATTTAATAGAATGGGTAAAAGATAATAGTACTGATAAGAGAAAAAAAGTATTACAAGATATTTTGGATACCCCTATTTCTCCTGAACTATTACCTCCAGATGAAGCAGGAAATATTTTACAAAAAACTGAGTCATTTATTGGTCCTTATGTTTTGCATGATTTTTATCTTTATCATTTTCTAAGGTATGGAGCTTCTGTTAAAAAAATGTATTTTCTTGCTAAAATTACATTTAAAGATAATTTTACTAGTAATGAGATAAAAAAATGGTTAACTGTATTTATTAAGAGATTCTTTACCCAACAATTTAAACGTAATTCTATCCCCGATGGTGTTAAGGTAGGAAGTATTAGTTTATCTCCAAGAGGAGATTTGAGGATGCCTAGTGATGCTAATTATGAAAGTTGGTTAAAGGAATTAGAAGAAATATAGGTAAGTCTTATAAAAAGCATTAAATTTGTGGAAGGAATGAAACTTAATATGAAAATCGGTATATTTGGTGGCAGTTTTAATCCACCTCATAAGATGCATAAAGCAATCGCTCATAATTTGATAAAAGATCATTATGTAGATAAGATTATATTTGTACCTACAGGTATTAAATATAAATATAAAAGTAATCTTTTAAATGATAAAGTAAGATTTAATATGTTGAATTTAATGTGTAAAAATAATAAAAAATTGGAAGTTAGTGATTATGAGTTAAAAAATAGAGTGGTTTATACTTATGAAACACTAAATTATTTTAAAGAAAAATATAAAGATGATGATATTTATTTTATATGTGGTACAGATAATTTAAGTTATATAGATAGATGGAAGAATGGTTTAGAAATTTTAAAAAATAATAAGTTATTAGTTATTAAGAGAAATGGTGATGATCTAAAAAAAATATTAGAAAAATATAAAGATTATAATGATAATATCATTATTACAAATATTAAAGAAAATGAAATATCTTCTACTAAAATTAGAGAAATGATTTATAATAATAAAGAGGTAGATGAATATTTAGAAGATAGAGTCTATTCATATATTAAGAAAAATAGGTTGTATATAATGAATGAAAAGACAACTATATACAAGTCAAGACTTAAATAACAATTTTTTATGAAAGAGTTTGAAAATATAGAATTGATAAAATTAAGGCATGACAAAAACAACTAAAAACAATATTTTTTTAAATTTAGTTCTTGTTGTCTCTAATGTGGTCGTATCTAATGTAGTCTCTATCTTCTTTAAGAATATAGTAGATTATTGTTAAAAGTTTACGACTAATGCCTGCTAAGGCAACAAAATGGTGTTTACCCTCAGATATTTTCTTATCATAATAAGCTCTTAATTCTGGTTCGTTTGATATAGCAACTAAACTTGCATTATAAATTGCATGACGAAGATAAGGAGAACCTCTTTTAGAAGTTTTCTCATTAGTAGAGAGTTTATTACCAGATTGATTTTCAGAAGGATCAATGCCAGCAAAAGCAATCAGTTTACTGGGTTTATCAAAGTTATTAATGTCACCAATTTCTGATAGAATAATAGGGGCAATAGTACTGCCAACCCCAGGAACTGATAAAAGATGATTATCTAATTTATCATAAAGTTCTTTGATTTGTTTATCAACTTCATCAATTTGACTTTCTAAAAAAATAATTTGATTAATAAGTTGTTTAATTTCAAAGGAACAAGCATCAGTAGTAAATTTAATACCAAAAGATGATTTTGCAACATCTTTAATGTGAAGAGCAGTATTTTTATTAAATTTACCCTTAGAATACTTAGATAATAAATTAGATAGTTTAGTAGTAGAAATCTTGATAATGTCATCAGGAGTTGGACAAGTTAAAAGTAATTGTTTAGAAGTTACACCAAAGGTATTACAAAAAAGTTTCTTGTGCTCTGGGAAAACCTTATCTAATAAGCCAATAATTTGAACTTTTAAGGAAGCAACATTAGTAACAATATTTGATCTAAAACGAGTTAATTGTTTCAAAGAAAGCAAGTTATCTTCAGGTAATTTAGAATCTTTAGAACCAAAGACTCTTAAATAGTCAGCAATAATAATAGAATCAATGATGTCATTCTTTTGTTTTCTATTATTGTAAGCACCTCGATAAGATTTAATTTGATAAGGATTATAAACAGATACAGGAAAGCCATTATCAGTTAAAGCAGAATATAAGCTTAACCAGTAATGTCCTGTCGCTTCCATTGCAACTTCGATATTACTTAAATCTTTAAGCTTATCCTGAATAGTAGTTAAGAGTTTGTTAAAACCTTCTTTGCTATTTGTAAATTTAATTGCCCTTATAATAACGTCTCCATTATTGTTAATTAAAGTGGCAACATGATTAGTTTTGGCAATATCAATACCTAAATAATAATTCATAAAATCAACTCCAATTCTTGATATTTAAGATAGAGGCAATGCCCTCAGTACCTTTACAAAGATATAACCTCGCAATGAAAGGCAAAAGATAACAATCTAGTCCTTATACAACTTATTAATATCCAATTTGTAAAGAAGAGGCTTTAGTCTTACTTAAGAACCAAATGTTCAAGGAGGGAGCTAAAACCACTCTATCTCTACAGACATTATAATATAGATTTATTGATCTATAAAATAATGAGTTTCTAGATATCTCTTAACAAAAATCTAAATAGAAAATGTAGTTAAAAAATATCTTAACTACATTATACGAGGAGGGAAATAGATGAATTTTAAAGAAATTATTCATATTTTACAATTAGGACAAAAAACTATTGCTACAATGGAATCTTGTACTGGTGGAGGTGTGGTTAATGCTATTACTAATATGGAAGGAGCTAGTGAAGTTTTAAAATATAGTGCTGTAACATATTCTAATGAATATAAAATCAAAATGGGTGTTCCTAAAGAAGTTATTGATAAATATACAGTTTACAGTATGGAGACAGCTATAGAAATGAGTAAAGCGATTACTCGTTTTGCTAATAGTAATTATGGTATAGGTATAACTGGTAAATTAAATAAGAGTGATCCTAATAATCCTACTGGTGATGATAATACCGTTTATATTTCTATTTATGATAGAGATAATAATAAATTTTATAAAGAAAAGATGACAGTTAATAGAGAAAGCCGACAATTAAATAAAGAACATGTTATAGATAAAATTATTAAAATGTTACTAGATATTATTAAGTAACATTTTTCTTAAAATTGTGTTATAATCAATTTATGAAGAAGAGGTGTAGTTTAATGGAAAAAGTTTATAAAAGTGAAGAAGAATTCTTAAAAGATTATGATGCTAAAGCTTTTGACCAATTATCAATGACTGCAGATATTCTTTTAATTAGTGTTTCTAGTGAAGATGTAAGTAATTATCGTAAGAATAGTAAGAAAATGATGAGTGTCCTTTTAGTAAAAAGAGATGATTTTCCTTTTAAAGATAAATGGTGTTTACCTGGAGGATTTTTAGACCCTAATAAAGAAACTTTAGAAGAATGTGCTAAAAGGGTTTTAAAAAGAGAAACAAACCTTTCTAATATCTATTTAGAACAGTTATATACTTATGATGCTATAGATAGAGATCCAAGAACAAGAGTAGTATCAACATCATTTATCGCTTTAGTTGATAAGAATAGATTAACAGAAATGATTAATCCTAATGCTTGCTTTTTTGATGTTATATTTTTTGAAGAGAAAAATGATATTGTAGATATTTCTTTAACTAATGGAGTAGAGACTATTAATTTGTCAATTAAAAAAGTTTTAAGAGAAAAGACTACTGATAGATATAATTTTAAATCACTTAAACGGACTCTAGCCTTTGATCATGATTTAGTAGTATTAGCAGGAATAGAGCGTTTAAAAAATAAATTAAATTATACTGATATAGTCTTTAATATGATGCCTGAGTATTTTACATTAGGGGAATTACAACAGGTATATGAAGTAATACTTAATAAAAAATTATTAGATCCTGCTTTTAGAAGAATTATTAAAGATAAAGTAGTTAAAACTGATAAAATGACATCAGGTGAGGGACATAGACCATCAGTATTATTTAAGTATAGAAAGAAAAATGATTAAAATAAATAGAATAAGATTATTTGTTAATGATAATTTAAAATCAAGAAAACTTGCTGATATTGTTAAATCTAAATTAAAAGAAAACGACTTTAAAATCGTTACTAAAAATTATGATCTTGCTATTGCCATAGGTGGAGATGGAGCCTTTCTTCGTATGGTTAAAGAAAGTTGTTTTGATGGTAAATGTTACTATATTGGAATAAATACAGGAACACTTGGTTTTGCTCAGGAGATTAGTTTTGATGAGATAGATACTTTTATTAAGAAACTTACTTTAGGAGAGTTAAAGTGTGATAAAATTGGGATAGGTGAAATAGAAGTAGAAACTAAGGATAGTACTTTTAAACATTTTACTTTAAATGAGATAGTTTTAAGAGAACAAGATCTTAATACAGCTAAATTTAAAGTCTTAATAAATGATGAATTATTAGAAAACTATGTAGGAGATGGACTATTAGTATCAACTTCATTTGGTTCAACTGCTTATAATCTTAGTTTTGGGGGTTCTATTGTCTATAATACTTTTCATACTTTACAACTAACACCTATCGCTCCATTAAATTCTAAAAGTTATAGAAGTCTTTTAAATTCCTTAATTGTTCCTTCTGATAAGATAATTTCTATAAGACCAGAAGTAGTTAGTAAAAATGTTCTTATTAGTATAGATGGAGATAATTATAGATATAATGATGTAATAAGAGTAGATACTTATATGAAAGATAAAGAAATTAAAATACTTAGAATGAATGATTATGATATGATTAAAAAGATTAATGAGAAGTTTTTAAAATAATTGTATTAGAGATATTTATATATCTTAACAATATAATTATTTTTTTTAGTTTGCTTAACTTTACCAAGATATTTAAACTTACCATATTTTCTAATACTAAAAATATCTTCTTCTTTTAAAAGATAAGAAGGATTGGTTAATATTTCATAGTTTAAAATAATCTCTTTGTTCTTAAATTTATCTTTTACTTTACTTCTAGATGTGTTAGTAATATTAGATACTATAGTATCTATTCGTTCACTTTTGATGATTAACTCTAGCTCTTTAAACTTTCTTTTATAATCTCTTAAACTATTAATATTTATTTCTTTTAATTCAATGTAATTGTTCTTAATTTTATTAAAATTAGTTAAAAAATAATCTTTCATAGAATCTAATAAATAAAAGTAATAGTTATTATCATCTATTATAATATCTCCAAATATTTCCTTGTCTATATTTAAAGAGAAGATACTACCTAAAATATCTTGATGTCTTAAAGTTTCTTTAGTTATTATTTTAAATAATACTACTTTAGGTAGTGTTTCTTTATAAAATATTATCTTTTCAGCTTCTTCAAAAGGTTTAAAAATATTAAACTCATCTTTTTTTAAGTATTTATTAACTTCTTTTATCTCATTAGGTTCTAAAAAGAAAGTAGGTTCTCCTCTTTTTAATCTATCTATATTTTTTTTTATGTTATACATAGTTATCCCTTCTTAATTTGTTTCTTATTTTATCATATATTTCTTTTTTTGAAAAATTAGTGTAAAATGAAATAGTAAAGGTAGTGATAATATGTATGATGTAATAGTAGTAGGAGCAGGTCCTGCTGGGCTTTTCGCTTCCTTAAATCTTGCTCGTAATAGTAAATTAAAGGTATTACTTGTAGATGAAGGGAAGTTTAGTGAAAAACGTGTTTGTCCAATGAATTCTAAAGGAACAGCATGTGTTAATTGTAATCCTTGTAATATCTTATCAGGATATGGAGGAGCGGGCACTTTTTCTGATGGGAAACTTAACTTTATTCCTAAGTTAGGTAAAACAGATTTATTTAAGTATATGGAGAAGAGTGATGCCTATAAACTAATTGATGAAGTAGAATCTATCTTTAATGAATTTCATATGGATAGCGAGACCTATCCTAGTAATAAGGATGAAGCTTTAATGCTAGATGAAAAAATTGCTAAAGCAGGAGCTAATCTTTTGATTATTAAGCAAAAACATTTAGGAAGTGACTATTTACCTAAATATATTGAAGATATGGAAAATACTTTAAAAGAGTTAGGAGTTACTCTACTCGATAATTTTAAATGTACTGATATAAGAAAAGATAAAGATTATTATATTGTATCATCAAAGAATAGAGAATATAAAGCTAAAAATGTTATTGTTGCTCCTGGTAGAACTGGTGCTAAATGGGTACAAGAGTTAGCAGATAAATATAATATTCCATATACATCTCAAAGTATAGAGATAGGTGTTAGAGTAGAAGTTAGAAAAGAGATATTAAAAGAAATTACAGATATTATTTATGATCCAACAATCTTTATTAAGACTAAAACTTATGATGATGAGATTAGAACATTTTGTACTAATCCAGGAGGTTTTGTGGCAAAAGAAAATTATTATGGATATATCTGTGTAAATGGTCATGCTTTAAAAGATATTAAATCATCTAATTCTAATTTTGCTTTTATATCTAAAATTAATTTAACAGAACCTATTACTAATACTAGAGAATATGGTGAATCTATTGCTAAACTATCTAATACTCTTGGTGGAGGTAAGCCTATTTTACAAACTCTTAAAGATTTAAGAAGAGGAAGAAGATCTACTAAAGAGAGAATTAAGAAAAACTATGTTGAACCAACTTTAACAGATTATACAGCAGGGGATTTAGCATTAGCTTTACCTCATAGAATTATTACTAATATAATAGAAGGACTTGAGGTTTTAGATAGAATAATTCCTGGTGTTAATAATGGAGAAACATTATTATATGGTCCAGAGATAAAATTTTTTAGTAATGAGATTGCTACTGATAATAATATGAAAATAGATAAAGAAAATATTTATTTTGTAGGAGATGGAGCAGGGAAAGCTGGTAATATTGTAGCAGCAGCAGCGACAGGATTAATTGCTGCTAAAGATGTGGTAAGAAGGAGTAAGGAATGAGAGAATATGTGAAGAAATATATAGATGATGTAGATATTAAAATTAAAAATTGTCATAAATTTTCTAATGATGAAATAGATGACTTTCTATTTAAAATTGAACTTTTTCAAAAAGAAAGGATAATTCACTTAGTTATAACTTTATCATATGTTTTTTTTACAATTCTTTTTTTATTTATAACTAAGTATATCTTTATGATGTTTATTGTTTTCTTTATTTTGCTTATCTTTGATGGATTTTATGTGTATCATTATTTCTTTTTAGAAAATAATGTGTAATATATGTATAAACAGTATGATAAAATGAAAATAAATGTTATAATAAAAAAGAATAGGAAAGAGGGATAATATGAATTTACAAGGAAAAATTGCAGTTGTAACAGGAGGAGCGATGGGTAATGGTAAAGGTATTGTGGAATCATTACTTAAGTATGGAGCATCTGTTGTTATTTTAGATAAGTCAAGTGAATTAACTAATACTGTTAATGAATTAGGTTCTAAAGGATATAAAGTATTAGGTATTAATGTTGATATAAGTAATAAAAATATATTAGTACAAGTTGTGGATATTATTAAAAAATATTATGACCATATTGATATACTAGTAAATAATGCTGGTATTTGTAAGTTAGATACATTTGAAAATATGACTGATGAGTTACGTGACTTACATTTTGATATTAATATTAAAGGTACTTGGAATGTTACTAAAGTATTACTTCCTATGTTAAGAGCAAGTGGTAAAGCAAGTATTATTAATTTATCTAGTGTTACTGGTCCTATGGTTGCAGATTCTGGAGAAGTAGCTTATGCTACTACTAAAGCTGCTCTTGTTGGTTTTACTAAGGCTCTTGCTCGTGAAGAAGTTGATCATAATATTAGAGTTAATGCTATTTTACCTGGATATATTAGAACACCTATGGTTGATGGTATGGCAAAAGAAACTAATCCTAATGATCCTCAGAGTGTTATAAACGGTATTGCAAATGCTATTCCTATGAAAAGATTAGGAAATCCTAGTGAATTAGGAGAACTTGCATGTTTTCTTGCTAGTGATTCATCTAGTTATATAACAGGTACTAGTATAGTAATAGATGGTGGTTCTACTTTACCTGAGACTGTTACTATGGGAGTTTAAATAAGAGTAATTTAATAATATGTAAATAGTAAATAATTTTGAGGAGTAAGTTATGAATAATAGAAATAATAATATAGAAAATAATGAAGTGAATACAACACCTAACAATACAGTAAATCAACAAGTAACAAATGAAACAAATCAAAACTCTAATATTAATAATACTTTTTTAGCTCGTATTTTTCCTATAATAATTATTGTTGTTGTTATAATTATAATATTAGCATTATATATGTTTAATAGGAGTAATTTATCTGCTAATAATAAAAATTATGAATATGGAACTAATGAAAATGTAGATAATGATTATACTAAAATTAGTGCTCTTGATAATATAGATTTATTTAATGATGCAGAAATTGAACTAGATGATACTAACTATATAAATAATATTTTTTCTATGACGTTTTCTGATAAGTTTGTAAAGAATCCTAATACTAATTATTTATATGATTATATTTATAAAACTGATAATATTAATAGTAACTATATGTGTAGAGCATCTTTTACTAAGATTAATAGTTACAAGTCTATAGATGATGTAAAAACAAAATTAATTAAACATTATAGAGTAGAAGAGAATAATGAATTTAAGAATGTTAATGGAACATTTTTCCAAGTTATTAATATTAGTGATAATAATAATCTTTATCAGGTATTATTATATGAAGAAAATAAAGAAGTTTTTGCATATACGACAATTTCTTATGGTGATTTTAATGAGGATAACTGTTTTGAGTACAGTAATAATGAATTAAATAATTTATGGCATAAATAAAGAAGCATTTAAGCTTCTTTATTTAAATTAGTTTCTAAAATATTTAACATTTCATTTTTCATCTCTTCAGTTGCATTATTCCAAATTATTTCCATAAATACTCCCATACCAGGTAGAGTTACTTCATCTTTTGAATTGATTGATTCAACTATCGCTTCTTTAATCGCTTCCTTATTATCATTTTTAAAATTATTTAAAATATAATCTTTTATACTCACAAAATCATCTCCTAGACATATCTTTACCAATATTTTTTAATTTATACTATATTTTTTTTGATTAATTTTATATAATTTTAATAGGAGGGATAAAATGTCAACAGGAATGATTATAGGTATTGTAATAGTTGCAATTATCATTATTTTAATAATTTGGTATGTAGTAACATATAACTCTTTAATTGAGCTTAGAAATAGAGTTAAAGATCAGTGGAGTCAAATAGATGTTCAATTAAAAAGAAGAGCAGATTTAATTCCTAATTTAGTTGAGACTGTTAAAGGTTATGCTAAACATGAAAAAACTACTTTAGATGATGTTATTAATGCTCGTAATAGTTTTAATACAGCATCAACTAAAGAGGAGGAGATAAAAGCTAGTGGTGAATTAACTGGTATGTTAAATAGATTATTCGCTCTTGCAGAAGCATATCCAGATTTAAAAGCTAACCAGAACTTTGTTTCACTTCAAAATGATTTGAGAGATACTGAAGATAAAATAAGTACAATGAGACAATTTTATAATGATACAGTACTTACTTATAATAATAAGGTGCAAACTATTCCAAGTAATATAGTGGCAAAAATTTCTCATTTTAAAGAAGAAGCTTTCTTTGAAATAGATGAGAAAGATAAAGAGACACCTAAAGTCTCATTTTAAGACTTGCTTTATGCAAGCTTTTTTTCTAAGGAGAGAGATTTATGAATAAAGGAGTAAAGGTAGTAATAATTATTATTGCATTTTTAGCGATTGTATTTTTACCAACAATCATTTCATCTTTTGATAGTGAACCTACTGATAAGTTTTTAAGTGAAATAAAAATAAATGAAGATGGTTCAATTAAAGTTAGAGAGCTTATCAAAATGAATGGTGAGTATAATGGTATGGAGCGAGATATTAGTTATGCTAATTCTAGTAGTGAGCCTTATACAGGAAGTATAAGTGCTATAAGAGGGAATAGTACATTATATGATGGAAGTGGTATTACAGATATTAAAGTAGGTTCTATTAGTGATGATGGGGATTTAACATTTGATGATTTTAATAGGGATATTAACTATTTTGATGAAGTTAGTTATGCTAGTAATGGGACAGCTTCTAAATATACATTTAATACCTTTATGGATGAAGTTAATTTAAAGCTTTTTAATCCTAGTGATTTAGATGAAATCTTTTATATTGAGTATACTGTAACAGATGTAGTAGTTGTTCATAACGATATTGCAGAACTTGCTTGGAATACACTAGGTGATGGTTATAGAGAAAATATAGGAGATTATGAGGTTAAAGTAGTATTACCTAATAGTGATAGTGATTATAGAGTATGGTTACATGGACCTTTAAATGGTAATATAGAAAGAACTAATAAT
>CALVTA010000002.1 GCA_944359735.1 uncultured Bacilli bacterium
ACAGGATTTCCACCTGCTAAATTATACGACCTACCCAGTCGCACCTAAATTTATATGCTTTGTATACCTCCATAATATGAACCTCCCTTTAGTAACTTAAGCCTACTATATAAAATATATGTTCGTCAATACATAAATTCGATTTTATCTAAAACAACGCACTTTCCTTATAGACAAAAAAATAGTATGTTATTTAACACACTACTTCTAAAATCTATAAAGAGTATAGATTTTTACTCATAATTATTTGCTTTAACTTCCATGAAACTTCTTGGATGATTACATACTGGACAAACATCAAGAGCATCTTTACCAACATAAACATGTCCACAATTACGACAAATCCAGATTTTATCTCCATCTTTGTGGAACACCCTATCATCTTTAACATTTTTAAGAAGAGTTAAATATCTTTCTTCATGTTCTTTTTCAATTTTTGCTACACTTTCGAAAAGGTACGCAAGACGATCAAATCCTTCCTCCTTTGCAGTTTCTGCAAATTCTTTATACATATCTGTCCACTCATAATTTTCACCAGCAGCAGCATCTTCTAAATTAGTCATAGTATCAGGAATATCACCACCATGTAGCTCTTTAAACCATAACTTAGCATGTTCCTTTTCATTGTTAGCGGTCTCTTCAAAAATAGCGGCTATCTGTTCATAACCATCCTTTCTAGCTTTTGAAGCGTAATATGTATATTTATTACGTGCTTGACTTTCTCCTGCAAAAGCAGTCATTAAATTTTGTTCAGTTTTTGATCCTTTTAATTCCATTAATATTACCTTCTTTCTAATTATTATTTATATTAAAGAGATAACCTCTTAATATATCTACTATTTTAATTACCTTCAAAATACTCAAGTACCTTTATTTTAACACTTTTTTCATTTTCTTCAAGAGTCAAAATAAAGAATCAACTTTAAATATCCTTCTTCTTACACTCTTTACAAATCCCTTCAAAAACTAAATTAAAACGTAAAACCTCGTTTGGACTAGTAAAAGATAACAACTTGGTAATTATAAAATCAGGCAAAAATATATCTTTAATTTTATGACATTTAATACAATAAATATGAAAATGCTCTCTATTATAATCATAACAAATTCCTTTAGAACATTCAATTTTTTGAACAACACCATCTTTAACCAATTTATTAATAGTTCGATATACTGTCGCTTGTCCAATATTAGAATACTTTTTATGAACTATATCACACAACTCTTTTATAGTTGGATGAATATTACAATTCATTAAAATTTCCATAATTTGTTGTTTTTGTATTGTATTCCTTTCCATATTTTCACCTTATTGATAATTATTATCAATAAAATTATATTAAACAAAAAAAACAAAGTCAAGAGAATTTAAAAAATATTAACTGACTTTTTTATTTTTTATTTTATACAGCCTTAGTACCTCTCTAGCATAATCTATTATTGGATTTAAAGATTTATTATTAATAATAAATTTATCTAAAATTACTCCAGGAAATACAAATTTCCCATCTTTAATATATGGCTCTTCAACATCAGTAACTATTTTAAGTATTTGCAAATATTCACGTTTAGTAATAGTTTCAGTATATCCTAACATTTTTGCAATTTCCCTAAATCTATCTGATTCAATTTTTTCTAAATCAAATATTAAATTTTCTTGTTCTGAAACATAAAAAATATTATCAAAGTATTTTTTTCTCTCACTTTTTAATAAAAATAAACAGTACTCCTCATAAACATGATTTCTAAAATATTCAACTAATGGAGTTGCACTTGATAGAATCCCTTTTTCAAAATCTACAATAAATATCTTATCACTATTTATAATAATATTTCTAGGAGCGAAATCTATCCAAAATATTTTGTTTTTTATAAAAAAATCGAGCAATCCATTAATAATATCTCTTCCTTCAAAATGTCTAGTTTCACTCCTAAGATAAAATTCTAAATTTTCCCCTTCGCAATATTCTAAATATAATATATTACTAGCACTATCCCAATTAATTATTCTAGGGATTCCCAATATATATTTTTTACCACTTATAGTAATTATTTCATTACTTATTAATTTTGTAATATATTTAATATTATCAACTTCATCAAAATTTGTTTTTTTACAAAAAATTAATGAGTTATTTCGATTTATTATCCATGTTTTCTTAGAGTCATAAGATACAATATATTCCCCATTATAACAGCTATTTTTATTTATACTGATCACCCCTATAATTTATAAATTCTTGTAATTTCATCATGCTGTTTCCAATAAAGACATGTAAAATATTTAAAAAATAATAATTCCTCCTCTATCACTTTATCTAAACCATAAGATTCCAAAAATATTTTCTCACATTCTCTTATTTTCTCTTTATCTTTTAATATCCCAGAAAAAATAATTATCATAAACATTGTCCAAAAAATATCATAATGTCTATTACAAAAACCAGCATCACCAAAATCAATCATTTTAATATTTTGATCACTATTTATAAATATATTATTAGGATTAAAATCACCATGCACTAAAGTTAAATTATGATATAAAATCTCTTTATTTTTTATTAAATATTTTTTCATTTCATCTATATTATCATAACCCATATATTCAACCATATATACCAAACAAACATCATTTTTCATAGCTTCATTAAAACTAACTTCATATTTCTTTTGAAACAATTCTCTTTCCAATTCACTAAAATCCTGTTTAATTAAGTTTTCATCATGAAACTGCCGTAATTTTCTTCCAAAGAATGTAGCTATTTCTTGATACGAATTAAAATAATATCCTGCTGTCGGTAAATTAATTTTTTCGGTAACCATAATTTCATATTCACCAAGATTAAAATATTTAAGAGGTTTAGACGTATAATTTTTTCTATAAAAATATTTATAAGCAATATATTCATAATATAAATTACCGCTCTTAGAAAATTTAATAACAAATTCATCTTCGTTATTTTTATCTTTTTTTACAATTAAAACAGAATTACCTGAATATCCTGATTTATCATATAAATCTCTACCATTTATCAATGATCGTATGTAATTAAATACTTTTTCACCTTTCAAATTTTTTTCTGCTAATATTTTAAAAAATTCTCCATTAACTATAATTTTTTCATTAATTGGTTCAACACCATCTAGATGACTTCCTGTTTTAATCATAATTTATATCCTCCAGAAAATAATCAAGAGTACACAATTTGCCTTTATAGTTAATAACAGCTTTACTCAAAATTAAATATGAACCATAATAATGTATATTTTCATTATCACCTATAATATAACAATCATCATTCATAACTACTATATCAGAATAATACGAAGCTTCTTCTATGTCTTTCCAATGTTTTTTATTTTTAAAATCACAATGTGGTTCAATATTAATAGTTGTTATTCCCAAACCTTTATAAATAGATAATTGTGGAATATTATCTTCTTCATCTTTTGCCAATACAACATTTTCTGCCATATTAATAGCACCAGCTGACATACCTACAATAATTTTTTCTTTATTTTTTATTTCCTTCTTTAATTTATATTTATTTATATAATCTATTTGTGAAAGAGTATCCCCACCTAATAAAAACACTATATTAGAATCATGAATATTTTTAAGCATCTGTTTATTATTTATTCGTTCATCAATAACATAAACCTGATCAAAAATCAATCCTTTCTTATCAAAAAGATTTATCAATTTATTAATAAAATTATCATTTGCAGCATATGTATCAAAAGTTGCAGCAACAAAAGAAACAATTATTTTATCTACACAATTTTTTCTAATAAACTCTACTATTTCCTCATCCATCTCCATATTTTTAAAAGAGCCACTTATTAAAACATATTTCATATTATCTTTTTCTCCGTTTCTGTGGATAATCCAATCCGATTGGATTAGCAACTGACACAATATTTTCAAAATCTAAAAGCATCTGTAACCATCTATCAATACTTAAACCTAAACTAACAGTCGAAGGAAGCCCCCATTCAAAATAACTCAAAGGATTAATATTGTTTCCTAATAACTTTTGAGCTTCTAATACTTCATCTATATTCTTCATATTATTTTCATCACTATAATAATGCGAAACAAAATGTCCATTTACATACCATCTTACTTCTTTCCTTAAACCGTCACATTCATCTTTTTTTATAAAAGGTGAATTACAAGGAAAATTTAATACAATCGTGTTCACAAATTCCTTTTTCAATTGTTCATATTCAGTTTTACTATCCACAATATCTTTATAATCAATTATCTTCAATTTTTTATCTGAAATAATAATTTTATATTTTTCTGCTAATTCTTTTGATAAGTTATCAATTTGTTTAACAAAATCTGTTAATTTATTTAAATCATTTGAAATAGAAACTAACTCAAGCATCAAAAATTCATTAATATGTGAGCTATCTTCACCCATATTCCTAAATACTTTGTCAATAGCATAAGTTGAATGCAATGTAAGTGCTGTCATTTGTTTTAGTTGATTTTCTAATGTAATTCGCAAATATCTAGGTACATTATTTTTTCTATTTTCAATTACAGCTTCCCTAACATTACTCCCATTAGCATAGTATTCAACGGTATTTATCAAACCTGTCGCTTCTAAATAACCTAATGAATTAAGTATTTCCCTTATTCTATTAATCAATTCTCTCTTATATTTCAAAATTTGAATTTGAAAGCCACCATTTCTAGCATCTAAATATTCTCTTTGCCTATAATCAATAACAGTTTTATTTATTCCTTTTCCAGACTCAAAATTATTACATGATACAATTTCTAAAATTTTAGTAATTTTTTTTATATTTCTCCCCTTACTATTAAGTTCATACATATATAAAACATTAATCAAATCACCACATTTAATATTAGCTAATAAATTATTATCTATCATAAACTGTGCGTTATTATATTCCTTAGTATAAGCATTAATAAATGAAACATTTTTATGTTTCCTAATTGAAAGTACCCTTATATACACTTTATTAGCCCCCTCACTACTAAAGTAATTTTTTAAACGAGTATATAACATTATGCTGTAGAAAAATGTCGAATTTTGTCGAATTAAAAATAAATATTTAACTTTTATTAAATTTATTATTTACACACATAAAAAGAATTAAATATTTCTACTTAATTCCTACAAATTTCTTCCTCCATTCTTCTCTATCTTTATAATAATTATTTTTAAAATCAACATCACCATTAACTAAACTTAAATTAACTTTTCCATGTTTTAACATATATAAATATCTAATCTTCATTAGATAATCTTTTTCACTTTTCATTATTGCCTCCTATGAATACTTAACAATATTTTTTAATCTTCTTATAACTTTTTTTTCAATTCTTGATATATAAGATTGACTAATACCAAGTAAATCTGCAACCTCCTTTTGAGTCAACTCTTTATGTCCCATCAAACCATATCGCAAAATTATAATATCTCTATCACGAGGATTTAGTCTCATGACTTCATCAAGCATCAATTTTTTATCAGTTTCCTCCTCTATTCCTTTCGTTACAATATCACCATCAGTGCCCAAAATATCCTCAAGATGTAATTCATTACCTTCTGCATCAAAACTCAAAGATGCATCAATGCTAACTTCCGTTTTTGACTTTTTAATCTTTCTTAAATACATCAAGATCTCATTATCAATACACCTTGAAGCATAAGTTGCAAGTTTTATATTTTTGTCTTTTTTAAAAGTATTTATACCCTTAATAAGACCAATCGTACCTATACTAACTAAATCTTCCAAATCAACCTTTGTATTCTCATACTTTTTAGCAAGAAATACAACCAGCCTTAAATTATGTTCTATTAAAACATCTCTTGCATGTAAATCACCATCAAGAGCCATAACAAGATAAGCTTCCTCTTCCTCTTTTGATAAAGGCTCTGGTAAAATATCACTACTTCCTACATAAAATATTTCATAAGATTTATCAAGCAAAAACGCAACTAAATAAAGTAAACTAATCATTTAAAGTTCCTCCTCTATAATATTAGGTAAAATACAACTAGCTCCTTTTATTTTTAATTCTTTAGGACTGACTCCAAGCAGATATTTATTATTAAGTAAATTCCCGTCTATCTTAATTTCCTCTATTTCCATACATCTAAGCAACCCTCTATTACTAACTGTCTTAAATGGTACTAATATTGCCTCTTCTAAATTAATTTTCACTTCTTTAGGATCAATAATAATAATTGACCTTTTTTTATAAGGATCCTTAATATTATTACCAGTATCTAAAAATCCTAAAGTATTAACTATACCCTTCTTATATTTAATTGTAACTTTGTGCAACAATTCAATTTTCTTTTTCTCTTTCATCATCATTTTATGATATAAATAGAAAATAATAGGACTACTAATTATAATTATAATTAAATTTAAGCTAGTACCATCATGAATAAAAATAAAACCTTTCTGCTTATAACTAAACTGATTATTAAAAAAATAAATAAGGCCACCCAAAATAATACTATTTCCATATAAACTTTTAATAAGAGTGAAAAATAATTGTCTTGATTTAACTTTAAAGCCTACCAAGATCATAACAACACTTATTAGAAATTTAAAAAGAAATAAAGAAAAATTATTAAGAGGTAGAAACAAAAGAAATGTACTTAAACTTCCTAAAAATGCTGATATAATTAATTTTCGTTTTTTAGAAAAGACTTTACATTCTATACTAACTGTCATTAAAAGGAGTAAATCAAACATAAAATTAATAAAGAATATTAAATCTAAATACACTTTCATTTCTACCACCACTATCACTATACAAAAAAAGAAACGAATTATTTGTCGTTTCTTAAAATCTATTAAAAAATCTTAATAGATATTAATATTAAGAACTATACTTTTCAATTTTATTATTAGTAAAATCAAACATAACCATTCCATTCATTCTAATATCATAAATAATCGTACCATTAGTATGTAATCTCTCTACTATTTCATCATGAGGATGATTAAACTTATTATTAACTCCTGCTGAAATTAAAGCATAAGTAGGATTTACTTGTTTAATAAACTCTTCACTACTACTAGTCCTAGAGCCATGATGTCCAACTTTTAATATTGTAACATTACTAATATCATAATTATTTAAAATATATTTTTCACTTCTAATACTAGCATCTCCCATAAACAATATTTTTCTATCATAAATAGTACTATAAATGACAAGACTACTATCATTTTCATCATCGTATGTGTTAGAAATAATTAAAAAATTAAAATTACCCAAACTAAAACTATCGCCCTCTTTTAACTTATAATGGATAGAAGAATTATTCCAAATTTTTTTCTCTAAGTCATTTAATTGATTGTTATTAAAAAAAACTGTTTCAACATCTATCTCATCCATAATAGTTAAAGCTTCTCCTGCATGGTCATAATCACCATGAGTTAAAACCAGATAATCAAGTTTAGTTATTCCTAACTGATAAAGAAAATTAACTATATACTCCCCCTTCTTTGTTTTTTCGTACACTTGCCATTCTTCCTTATAATACTCCATAACCCCTCCAGTATCTATCAGCATAGATCTATTATTAGATACCAGCAAAAAACAATCACCTTGTCCTACATCTATCATATAAAGAGCATCTTTAGAAAATACCAAAGGAAAAACATAATGCAAAATAATTCCTATAAAAAGGAAATAAAGAAAAATATAACTTTTCTTCTTAAAAAATAAATAGGCAAATATCAAAAGATAATATAAGAAATAAAAACAAATATTTATTCTTCTCAAGACAATAAAACCAAATTTAAATTCAGAAAAAAAATTAACACTAACTTCAAACATATTTATAAAAAATTCCAAAACAAATGATAAATGCGGAATAAAGAAAACAATCATCGATAATGGAAACATTATAATATTAATAAAAGGTACATAAAATAAATTGTATATTATACTAAGAGGATTAATATAAGAAAAATGATATAAAGAAATGGGTAAACTAACCAAGAAGCTTACCCAAGATACTTTTAATAATTCTCGTATTTTCCCTATTTTCTTTTTATTATCCATATATAATATTAAAGTACAACTAATAACTGTAGAATACTGAAACCCAATATCATAAATATAATATGGATTCAAGAAAAATAAAATACTAAGAGAAAATAATATTAGAAAGAAAGGTTTTATTTGTAAATTGAGGATCTTATTTAAAGAAAAAACTATACTAAATACAATCGCTCTATCAATAGTAGCACAAGAATCAATAAAAAAATAATAGACAAATATAGCCAAATAAATTAAAAGGAGTTTGCGTAAACTTACATTTTTTTTAAATCTACTGAATATCGCTTGTAATATTACAAACAAAAAACTTATTTGTGTACCAGAAAGAGCAAAGAGATGAGAAATACCTAACTTTTGAAATTTTTCTTCTAACTCTACATCAAAATTAGTATCATTTCCTAAAAAGAAAACATTTACATAATTACTAACTTTATCGTTAGTAATACTATTTCTAAGGATAGTTTTCACCTCTTTTAAAATATTACTATTTTTATTTTCTATGGAAAATTCAGATGTTTTCAAAAGGTAAAATACTCCTTTACGTTTTAAATAGGCTGGGTAGGAAAAACTATAAAAATTTTTACTAGAAAGAGGTTTGACTAATTCACCCTCTAATTTAAGTACATCACCTAATGAAAGATTCTTCTTTACTTTTTCTAAGGTATCCTCAGTATCAAAATAATATGTGGCAATAAGGTTTTCTTTTGCTTTAATCAACATTGTCATTTTATTACCCTCATACTCCAAACTAACAACTTCTCCAATAAAATCTTTTTCACTCCCTCCATATTTAGAAGTATGATCAATATTTATACAAATAAATAGGTAAAAAATGCTTATAACAAATAATAAAATATACAAATAATTAAGTAGTAATATTTTCCTTAATTTGATCAAATATTGTATCTCCTATACCTTCAACTTCTTTTAGATCCTCAATAGTTTGAAATGGCCCTACTTCTTCCCGATATTTAATAATAGACTTTGCTTTTGCCTCTCCAATACCAGAAAGCGTCATTAGTTCCTCCAAACTAGCCTCATTAAGTGAAACTTTACTATCACTTAATACACTATTCTTCGTACTATCATTTTCAATACAGGCTCCATTAATTATCTCACTTTGATTAATACAAGCAGACTGTTCTTCTTGTTCTTTTTCTTTTGTGGCAGTAAAATTAACAACTTCATCATAACTATAAACAATTATTACCATCTCATCAGTTACTTTTTTAGATAGATTGAGAACAGAAGTATCAGCATCAACAGTTAAATCACCAGCTAACCTAATTACATCAATTACTCTACTCCCCTTCTTAACAGTATATATACCTGGAGTATTAACTTCACCTTTAATATCTACTTGGTAATACTCTTCAGCCTCATCATTATTAGAAGAATCTTCTTTAAGTTTTTCATTTGTAGTTTTCATTACAACGCCTTCTTTAGCATCATCTTTAGAAAACTGAATTTTGAAAAAAAAGAACAGAATTAAGACCAATAACAAAGCTATGCCTAAAACACCAATAATGATTTCTTTTTTATGACGATAAGTAAAAGTCATTTCTAATTACCTCCTTTCCAATCACAACATTAACAAAAGTTAAAAAAAAGTACAAAAAGCCAATATTTTAAATTGACAAAAAAAAGAAGTTCAATTTGCTTTTTCACTTCTACAAATTTAAACTTTTGAGCTCTAACTTAAACTAAATTTACAAAATTCAAACTTTTTTATTTATTTTTTTCTCTTAACTTATTCTCAATATTAACTCGCTGAACCATTGCTAAAGCTACCATCAAACAGAGAGTAAAACTACCACCATAACTCATAAAAGGAAGAGGAACTCCTGTCATTGGCATTAAACCAAACAATCCCATCAAGTTAATAACTACATGTAAAAATATATAAATTGCAACCCCATAACATAATAAAGCTCCTCTATTTGTATAACTAGCTCTACCTATTTTTAAAATTCTATATAAGAGATAAAGATATGAAAGTATAATTAAAACGCCAACTATTAAACCAAGTTCTTCAACAATAACAGCAAAAATAAAATCTGTATAAGGATATGGTAAATACAAATATTTTTGTGTACTATTACCAAGTCCTATTCCTGTTAATCCACCGTTATTAATAGCAATATAACCATTACACACCTGATTACCAGTATCAAGAAGTCTATCACAAGGTCTAGTAAAATTAAATCTTTCCAATTGTCTTGTTTGTAAAATACTACCACCTGTCATAATAAGTACTGCAGCAACTAAAATAGCCATTCCCAAAAATAATAAAATAACTTTACTCTTTATAGGTTTAGAAATAGGTGCTGCAAAAAAAATCAAACTTGTAAGTGCTGCAAAAATAATGGCTGTACCTAAATCAGGTTGTAACATAATTAGAAAAGTAATAATAACGCCTATAATCAAAGGAACAAGCGTTATAAAAAAATTATTTAATTTTTTTTCATGAACTTCATAATATCTTGCCATAAAAACAATCATAATAACTTTAATAAACTCACTAGGTTGCAAAGTAAAAGGACCTATCGGAATCCAACTAACTGCATAATTAGTCGCTTTACCATAAACAAGCAACAATATTAAAACAGCAATCATAATAATCAATAAAAAATTAGACATCATTCCATAAAATTTTGTATTAAACTTAACTAAAAATATACAAACTATAAAACTAACTAATAAAAATAATCCCTGTCTTAAAAAATATGCATAAGGACTTCCTCCATTCATATAAGAAGTAACATTACTAGCAGAAAAAATCATAATCAATCCTAAAACAAAAAGAACTAAAGTAATAAGAAACAATGGTTTATCAATATTTTTAATAATATCTTTAAATTTAGTCACTTTAACCCTCCTTGTCTTTTTCTTTTAGAATACCACATTTCTCTCTTAGTTTAAAGTTACCTAGTCAAATTCATTAACAATTTGACATATATTTTCATATCTTATAATAGAAAAAGGAGGTTTTAGACTATGTATTATTATGGTGGGGGATCATTCAATTCATTCCCATCTTGTGGTTGCAATACACAAAACCCTTGGTGGTTTTACCCTAGTTGTGGCTTTTATAATCAAAACAATAACAACTATGCTATTATTTTAGTATTATTTATTTTATTAGTTATTGTTATTGGTGCAAGATTTACACGTTAAGAAAGGTTGATCCTTTCTTTTTTTTAAATTTTATGTTAGAATATAGCAAGAAATGGGGTATTTAGATGTTAAAAAATAAAGATATATTAGACGAAAAAGATAAAAGATTACGTTTAGTTAGTAAAGATGTTACATTTCCTTTAAGTAAAGAAGACTTAAAAAATATTGATTTAATGGTTGAATACCTAACTAATAGCCAAATTGAACGATTAGCTGAAAAATATAATCTTCGTCCTGGCATGGGTATGGCTGCTATTCAATTAGGAATTCCTAAAAGATATTTAACTATTGTTCATGAAGTTGGAGAAGAAGAATTCGATACTTATATTATATGTAATCCTAAAATTGTTAGTAATTCAATGGAAAAAATTTATGTTGAAATGGGAGAAGGATGTCTTTCTGTAAATCGTGAGGTAGATGGAATTGTTCCAAGATATGCTAGAGTTACAGTTGAAGGATATGATATAAATGGAAATAAAATTAGAATTAGAGCAAGGGAAGAACTTGCCATTGCTTTCCAACATGAAATAGACCATTTAAATGGGATCATGTTTACTGATTATATTGATCCTAAAGCTCCTTTTAAAGATGCTGATAAATATAGATCTATTTAAAAAAGTAGGAAATACCTACTTTTTTACTTTATCCCACTTTTATTGCCATAATATAAAGCTAATACTTGTAACTTATCATCATCACAAGATAAATCAGGTATCTCATATAACAACTTGTTAAATGAAGTTATTATCTCTTCATAAGAAAGACTTTTTATAATCTTTCCTTGTAACACCTTTCTTGCTTCTTCTTTACTCATATACAAAGCATTGCTTGCTATATCCAAAGTCTTCTCATTATTTTCTAAATAAGCATGATAATGACCACCCACAAACAGATTATTATCATAAGACAAAACAGCTTTGTAATCTTTATTTTCTTTAATAAAATCAAAACTGCGAGCAAAACACCATCCCTTCAAAGGCTTTTCAAATATATAGCTAGTTTTACTATTTTTAAAGAAATCACTTGCTCTTCGCACCATAATAATACCCTTATTAGTCTTCAATTTATAAATACCATCAAAAATACTAAAATCCTCTATTCCTGGCCACAACAAAGCCTTTTCATCCCCTTCTAACAAGTGATAAATTGCATTATGAATAGATGAAATATAATTAAAACCATATTCATTTAAAATTTTTTCTAATACTAAATGTTTATGATCTTTTTTAAGATAAAAATAATTATATAAAAGACTATTAAGTGGATTATCATCATATTTATGATAAAATCCTACCGTTTTATATTTATCAATAATGAATTTTGCTACCTGAACATTCTGATCAAAATACCTAATTTCTGTATCTAAATACTGTCTATCAACTACATTAAATTCCATAACCTTACCACCCTATTACTAGTATAACAAATATTTCTGTAAAGGAATAGATATTTCTTTTTAAATGATTTACAAAACATAAGACAACTGCTAAAATTAGATAGGAGGATACAATGAAAAAATATATTACTTTAATTTTTCTAATAATACTATTTGGCTTTACATATACATTTAGAAAGCCTTTATATAATTTATATAGAACTTATCTTATAAAAGAAAATAAAAATATAACTTTAAATGAAAAAAATAATTATAGTAGAGATTACAACTTTAATTATGTAAGTTTAACTAATAATTTTAGTCCTAGTAATTACCAAGATTTATTGAATATATACTTTACAGTTCTAAACTCAGGAATTACTACATTTTCATTTTACTGCCCTAATAATTATACAGAATGTATAAATGATGTTGATAGTCTTGCTAATAACCAAAAAACTCTATCTACTATTAACAACTTTGTTCATCCTTTTAATAGTTTCAAACATCTAGAAACTAGTTATGATGATTATGGCAAAGTCACTTTAAAAATAGAACATATCTATACCGATAGTGATATTAAATTAATAGAATCCAAAGTCAAAAATATAGAAAAAGAAATATGGCAAAACAACATGACGGAAGAAGATAAAATAAAAGCAGCCCATAATTATATTATAAATAACAGTAAATACGATAAAGATAGAAGTGATAATAATATTGTAAAATACAAATCTGATACGGCTTATGGAACTCTTTTAGAAGGATACAGTCTTTGTGGTGGATATACTGATGCCATGGAATTATTTTTAGAAGATATGAATTTAAAAAGCTACAAAGTAGCCTCTGAAAATCACGTTTGGAATGCCTTATATATTAATGAAAATTGGTATCATCTAGATCTTACTTGGGATGATCCTATTACAACCGATGGTAGCGATATTTTAGAATATAATTTTTTCTTAATAACGACAAGTGAATTAGAAAGTCTAGAAGCCGAACAACATATTTACGATAAAACTATTTACAGTGAACTTGCAACTTAAAAAATGCTATGATTTTAAATCCTAGCATTTTTTAGTTATTACTAAAACATATTATTAACTCCTAAGTTCTACATTTAAAGTAGACTCCACTTTTTTAATAATATTATCAAATACATTCATAACTTCTTCATCAGTTAGAGTCCTATTTTTATCCATAAATGTAAGATTATAAGCAATAGATTTTTTATCATCATCTAAGTTTTGATAGACATCAAAAACTTTAATTTCACTAAGCAATCTACCTCCAGCCTTTTTTATAACAGTTTCAATATCACTTGATAACATCTCTTTAGGAACAACAAAAGCAACATCTTTAATAATAGTTGGATACCTAGAAGCTTCTTTATATTTTAAAGCCTTTACTTTACCCATCAAAGCCTCCATTGAAATCTCACAAACATAAACTTCATCCTTGCAATTTTTAGGATGAACTCGTCCCATAATTCCAATTTTTTTACGATCTAATAATATATCAGAAGATATACCAGGATGTAATGAAGAAGTAGTTCCTCTAACAAATTGATATCTATTTTTAAAGCCTAAATAATTAAGCAGTTCTTCAACAATGCCTTTCACCAAATAAAAGTCTACCTTAAGAGATCCCTGCCAAGAATTAACAACATAATTTCCTTTCATAAGAAATGAAATTTTACTTTCTTCATTATAATCATTATCATAGACCTTAGAAATTTCATAAATATTTATATTTTCTACTTTACGAGCTTTATTATAATTATATACATTTAATAAAGATGGTAATAAAGTAGTTCTAATAACACTCTTATCAACACTCATAGGATTTGGAAGAACAATATTTTGCCTTTCTTCATAATTAAACATTTTAGACATTTCAGGTGATACTAAAGTATAAGTTTTAACTTCATTAAGCCCTAAACTTCTAAGCCGCTTAGATATAACTTTACGATATTTAACATCACCTATATATTGACCTCTGCGAATTTCAACTTTAGGCAACGTAGAAACTAATTTTTGATAACCATAAAGTCTACCAATCTCTTCAGCAATATCATTAACATTAGGATCAATATCCAGTCTTCTTTTAGGAATTGTAACTTTAAACTTACCATTTTTTAGAGTATATGGAAAGTCAAGACGTTCAAGTTCAAACTTCATATCTTCCTCAGTAATACAAATTCCTAACATCCTATCAATTTGTTCAGGAACAAATTCTACTATCTTTTCAGTTTTATCAACAACATCATGGCTTACTATTCCTGATAAAACAGTAGCATTAGCATATTTTTCTAACAAATAGCATGCCCTATTAATAGCATCTAAAGTATATTCATAATTTAACCCTTTACCATATCTAATGCTTGCTTCACTTCTAAGATCTAAATGAGTCGCTGTATATCTAATACTAACAGCATCAAAGATAGCAGATTCAATTAAAATATTTTTAGTATTAGAAGTTACTTCAGTATTTTCACCACCCATAACACCAGCAACACAAACGGGTTTAACTCCATCAGTAATAACGATATCACTACTTTTTAAAATTCTTTCCTTTCCATCTAAAGTAATTATTTTCTCTTCATCTTTAGCATCTCTTACTAAAATTTTATCTCCCAATACATCTTTATCAAAGAAATGAAGTGGTTGTCCAAACTCTAACATAACATAATTAGAAATATCTACAACATTATTAATCGGTCTCATACCAACAGATAATAATCTTCTTTTAATAAAATCAGGAGACTCCTTAATTTCTACATTAGTAACCATCTTTGCTAAATAATAAGGACATTTATCAGTCTTAACTTCTAATTTAAAACAATCATTTATATCATTCTTAGATTCTTTATAAGATAAATTAGGTAATTTTACTTTTCTATTTAGTATTGCCGATATTTCATAAGCGAAACCAATATGATAATAACAGTCATTATTGCGATGTTTATGAATATCTAACTCGTATAATGTATCCTCAAGTCCTAAGTACACTAAAGGATCGCTTCCCACTACAGCATCATCTTTTAACTCTGCAATACCTTTAGCATAAGTCTCATCAGTTTTTTCTTCAAACCCTAATTCATATAAAGCACAAATCATACCATTAGATTCTACTCCTCTAATTTTACTTGTTTTAATAATAAAATCTCCTGGTAAAACAGCACCTGGTAAGGCTACTATTACCTTTATACCTTCTCTAACATTAGGAGCTCCACAAACTATCTGTTGTAACTCATCTTTACCCACATCAACTTGACATAAATGTAAATGATCACTATCAGGATGATCTATACAACTCATAACTTTACCAATAACTAAATTATCTATTTTATTAGTAATAACTCTCTCAACATTTATACCAGCTTCTGTAATCTTAACCGCTAACTTCTCTAAATCTTGATCAGATATATCAATATAATCTTTTACCCACTCTAAATTAATCATTATTATTGATCTCCTCTCTATCAAAATTTTTAATTTCTCGTAAATCCGTATTATAAAATACTCGTAAATCACTAATATCATATTTTAACATAGCCATACGTTCTGCTCCAAATCCAAAAGCAAAACCAGACCAAATATCTGGATCATAACCACTCATACGTAGAACATTAGGATGAACTACACCAGCTCCTGCGATAGTAATCCAACCTGTATGTTTACAGATACTACATCCATTCCCTTTGCAATTAAAACAACTAATATCTACTTCTACTGATGGTTCTGTAAACTGATAATAACTTGGACGAAAACGGGTTTCTACATCATTACCAAATAACTTCTTAACAACAACATCAATAGTACCTTTTAAATCTGACAAAGAAATATTTTTATCAACTAGCAATCCCTCTATTTGCATAAATTGATGTGAATGTGTAGCATCATCATCATCTCTTCTATAAGTTTTTCCAGGGCAAATTACTCTAACAGGTTTTTCCCCTTTTGCCTTTAACATACTACGAACTTGTACTGGAGATGTTTGACTCCTAAGCAATACTTCTTCACCTTCAATATAAAAAGTATCTTGAGCATCTCTTGCAGGATGACCTTTAGGAATATTTAGCATTTCGAAATTATATTTATCTTCTTCCACCTCAGGTCCATCAACTACATCATAACCCATAGACATAAAGATTTCTTCTACTTCTTCTATTAGTTTCTCTAATATATGAGGAGCGCCAACTTCTATTTTTGTACTAGGTAAACTAATATCGATATATTCCTTCTCTAGTTTTTTATTTAACTCAATATCTTCGAAATTATTCCTCATCTTATCATAATTTTCATTAAAATAATTCTTTAAGGAATTAACCTTCATACCAAACTCTTTTTTCTTATCATTAGGAACATCTTTAATCTTACTATTTAACTCAGTAATAATCCCTTTTCTACCTAAATATCTAATATGTAATTCATTTAACTCTTTCAAATTCTTAACATCATTTATTTCTTTTTCTAATCTTTCTTTAATATCTTCTATTCTCATATCATAAATCTCCTTTATCTTTTTAATATAGTTATTTATTAAAAAATAATCAATATGCATTTTTTAATGACGATAGGATCTTCACTTTTCTACCACTAACACACTCCTCAGCTTTATCATAGTAATTAGTTTGGAACCCTTTAACTCTAGCCTCAGTATATAACAAATAATTATTACTTATAAAAATAATATCAGCAGGATAAATATATTTTTCTATATTTAACTCACCTTCTTTATTATTTGATCTTCTTATTTTAAGAAAAAAAGATTCTATATTATAAAAATCAAAAAAATTATCTTCTGAAAACAATTCTTTATCTTTTATTTCCCTAATCTAATTTTCTTTATCTCGCCCACGCAAATTCTCTAAAAGCTCCTTACCTAATTCCACATTATCTAATAAAACCTCATCTTAAAAAACAAATCTCTTACTCATAAACATCCTCCTAATCAGCAATAAATATTCTTATTTTACTATAGAAGATAGGAAACAAAAACAAGCTTACTTCTTTCAAGTTGTTACCTTAAAACTTTCCCATTTCTACATAAAAAATAACTATAACTTAAGGGAGTCTACAATGAGTATACTCGGTACCACCTTAATTTATAGTTATTTAACTATTCTCATTATCTTAACGCGAAAACAACGCCTATAATTTTATTATAGGAACTCCTAAGATGAATTCATAAACTATTCTTATCTATTTCCACCTACCATAGACTCTCTTTAAAGAAATCATTTACTACTACTTCTTAATCACAGCCATTTCATGAATCACTATATCATATTTGAAAGTTAATTGTAAATAGAAAATACTATTTTTTATTAAGTGAATACTTCTTTTCTAAATCTAAAACTCTATATATTCTATCTTTCATTATTTTTAAAGAATAATTAAATTTTTCTTTAGTAATCATCAACAATTCCTCTCTTTCTAACAAAGCATATTAATTATATACTAAAGTCAGTCTAAAGTAAAAAAATAAGTAGTGCTAAACACTACTATACAGTCATTAATTCTTTTTCTTTATCTTTGTAGATATTATCTATATCTTTATTATAGTCATTAACTAAATCCTGAACATCCTTCATCATACCTTTTTCTTCATCTTCAGGAAGTTCCATCCTCTCTATCTTTTCATTAGCTTCATGTCTAATATTTCTAATAGATACTTTAGCTTCCTCAGCCATCGCTTTAACTTGCTTAGCAAGTTCACGTCGTCTTTCTTCTGTTAAAGCTGGAATAACTATTCTAATAGTCTCACCATCATTAGATGGATTATATCCAAGATTGGCTAAATTTATTGATTTCTCAATAGCACTCAAACAACTTTTATCAAACGGTTTGATTAAAAGTTGTGTAGCTTCAGGAACTGATATAGTAGCAAGACTCTTTAAAGGAGTCATAGAACCATAATAATCAACCATAACCCCATCTAAACTAGATGGATTTGCTCTTCCTGCTCTAACTGTAGTAAAACGTTTATTTAAACTAGCAATAGCGCCTTTCATTTTTTCCTCTACTTGATTTATAAATTCACTATCCATTAATATCTCTCCTCTATTAAATTTTACTATAAAGATAAGAAAATAGCAATTATTTTTATCAAATACGATTTAAATTAAACTACTTCTAATATGAGTAGTAACTTTAGAATCTAAATATATATCAACAGTACCTTTATTAACGATCTTAACAAAACCTAAACCATTAATACATAAATCTTCATCATAACCTATCTCATATGTTCTTTTCTGTAATTTTTTTAAAGTATCATGTTTACTTGAAATTCTTCTTACCTTTAAATCATTAGACACAAAGAAAGTAAAACTATTTCTTTCTCCCTCAACATAATCTATACGTAAAAACTTATCAACTACAACACTTTGTCCTTTTCTAAGCTGAAAAGTTTTAGGTTTTATCTCTTTCTTAGGACTAACTCTTTTAAAATCAGCAGCACCTATATAATTAACTATACTACCGCTATCTACAAGACCAGGAGTATCTATTAAAGTTAAATACTCATTTATTTCTATTTCAACAGTATTTAAAGTTGTAGATGGAAGAGGTGAGATAGTTAATTCTCTCGTATTAGAAGAATAATTTCTTAATAATTTATTTATTAGAGTACTCTTTCCTGCATTAGTATGGCCTACAACATAAACATTATTAGTAGTCTGATACAACTTTATCTGTTTTAACAAATAATCAATATTATAACTTTTCTCACCACTTATAACAATAATTTTTGAAAAAGGATTATTAACATCTTTAAAATAGTTTACTAATTTTTCATCATTAACAGATTTAGGTAAAACATCTCTTTTATTTAAAACCAAAATCATTTTATTTGGAATAATTTCTCTAATTTTACTAATATCTTTTTCTAAGTTAAGCAAATCTACTATATATAAAACTAAATCCTTAGTTTCACCTACACTTTTAAGAATCTCTATATATTCCTCATTACTCTTAGTAACGACTTGATATTCTCCATAATTTTTAATTCTAAAACATCTCTGGCACAAATTTTTATCTAAACTAGTAGTATAACCATCTCCTAAGATATTATCATCCTGCAGTTTAACTCCACATCCCTCACAATATTTATCGTTTGTCATAATAAGTTCCTTTCTTAAAAAGATTATTTTTTGTATATTTATTTATAATCTTTTGTTCTAAATATCTATTAACACTAGTTATCTTTAAATCTTTTTTACTAAGACAGTCCACAAATATTTTCATAATATTACCATTATAACCATACCCCATATCCGTTATAAATTGATCACCTATAATAGCAATTTGATTAGATTCTAAATTATATTTAGACTTTATCTTCTTTAAAGTTCTAACCATAGGTTTTAAAGCAAATGGATAAGCATCTACTTCTAAATCCATACTAAAGCTTAATACTCTTTTTTTAGGGCTATTAGAAACAATAATAACCAAAAAATCCTTTTTTAAATTACTAACCAATTCTTTCACTTTTAAATCTACTTTATCACTATCTATAGGAGCCAAAGTATTATCCAAATCAAAAATTAAACATTTAATATTATCTTCTTTTAATTTTCTATAATTAATATCAAAGATACTCTTTTTATATATATCAGGCAAATATTTTGTCATAAAACACCTCACTATATTTAGTATATACTATTTCTACATATAATTCTAGTTATTTAACTTCTGTCCTATAGGCATTATCTCAGCAGTTAAAACATCAAACCTATATCCATTACTACTAGCATAATCAATAATAGAACTTAACGATTCCATAGTAACAACCTTAGTATCATGCATTAAAATAACATTGTATTTATCATGAGACAAGCTATTAATAACATTATTATACAATTTCATTTTATCTTTAGCAAAAGAAGCATCTCCACTATCTACATTCCAATCATAATACTGATAACCTTTATTTAACACCTCTTTTACTAAAATGCTCATAATACCTTCACTATATTTTTTAGAAATGGTATTACTAGAGCCACCAGGAAATCTAATTAAATTAGTATCAATTCCTGTTAAATTGTATATTCTTTTTCTAACTATTTCTAAATCATTAAAATAATTATCAACTGATGAATAAATAACATCATATCTATGACTTGCAGTATGAATACCTATAGAATGTCCTTCAGATACAATTCTTTTAATCAAATCATCTGATCCATTATTAGTAACAAAAAAAGTCGCTTTTACCTCTTTTTCTTTTAAGACATCTAATATTTTATCAGTAACACCATCTCTTGGGCCATCGTCAAAAGTAAGATAAATAGTATTAGGCTCCAGATTTTTTCTCACTTTAATATTTCTTGTAATTGAAGCTTTATTATTTCCACTATCTTTTACTTTATAAGTAATCTTATAATCACCTATTTTAGTATTATCTATATTACTAATAGTTTTTAAACTTTTTTCTATATTATTATCACAATTATCAAAAACACTAACTCCATCTTCTTCATAATTACCATTAAGAGGAATAAAAATAGTACTATCACCATTAAGAACCATTGTAGGATTTTCTTGATCTTTAGCAACTATTTTTCTGATTACAGTACTCTTATTATTAGAACTATCTTTTATTTCATAGACAATTTTATCTCTATTTTTAAAAACTTTAACCAACTCAGTTATATCCCCATCAACATTATCATAAGCAATATAACCTAACTCTTCGTATTCCTTATTAGGACAATAATACTCTTTTTTATTCCCTTTCAAAGTTATTACAGGCGCCTCTAGATCTTCAACTCTAACCTTTCTTTGTAAATAATACTTAAAAAAACTATCTTTATAAATATATTCTACTTTGTATGTCCCTAATCTTGAAGTATCAACATTATCTATAGCTTTAACATTTTTTAATTCTTTAAACGAATCAATCTTAATACCTTGATCTTGATATTTTGAATTTACATTAACTGTAATAACTCCATTACCAGTTAAATGTACTTTAGGAACAATCAAAAAAAGAAAAAATACAAAGAAAAAAACTATACTAAAAACAACATTTATAAAAACAGTACCTTTAGAAATTCTTCTTCCTTTAACTTTTCTTTTAATCTTCATAAATTCACTTCCAATACTAGTATAACAAGTTCTACAATAATTAACAACACACTAATATTATTAGCTAAAGTCTATGTCATTATACTTATTATGTTTAATAAACTCTCTTAATATTTTAGTCAAAGCTCTTTTTTCAATACGAGAAACATAACTTCTAGAAATATTAAGTTTATCCGCTATCATTTTCTGAGTCCATTCATCATTACCATCTAACCCATATCTTTTAACTATTATTTCTTTTTCTCTTTTATTTAAAACCTTAATATAATCATTAAGTAATTTAACATTATCTTTCAAATTAATCTCTTCTATAAAATCAGGACGCGGAGCTTTAATAACATCTAATATTGATATTTCATTTCCTTCTTTATCAAAACCTACTGGTTCATTTAAAGATATATTTTTATTATTCTTATTATTAGCACGAAAATACATTAAAATTTCATTTTGAATACATTTAGCACAATATGTAGTAAGACGATTCCCCTTATTAGGAACAAAAGTATCAACTCCTTTAATAAGGCCAATTGTCCCAACACTAATAAGATCATCTTGATCGATATTTTTATAATCAAATTTCTTAACAATATGAGCGACTAATCTAAGATTATGTTCTATTAATTTATTACGACTATTAACATCTCCTTTCCCCATTTTATTAATACATTCTTCTTCCTCTTCTTTTGATAGTGGTTCTTTAAAGACTTGATTAGAATAACTTGCTGTAAAAGTAAAGAAGCCTCTTAGACTATCAAATAAATTAAACAACATTTTTATCACCTAATAAATAATATGTCAAAAAAAAGGAGTTAGAATATCTAACCCAAATATCACCATAAATTAACAACTATTCTAATTAGTCTTGCCTTACTAGTACTTGTAGTTAAAATATAAATAGCAACACTCTAATCACAATTGAGAAGAGTGTCCATCAGCATCAAATCTGTACTATAATGCGAAAATTTTTGTTAGATTCATCTTCAGTGTCTATTATAGTATATCTAAATAAATCCATATTATTTTCAATATAAAAAATATTTGCACCATGAATAATACTAACTATTTTTTCAAGGCTTTTATCCATAACAACCAGCTCCCATTATTTTCTATTCTACAAATGTATCGGATTAAAATCAACTTCTAAATTGACTTTATTAATTGTTGCATAATAATTAACTAATTTTTCTAAAACTTCATAAATATTATCTTGATACTGATACTTTAATATTAATTGATAATGATAGATATTTTGCTTTTTAAAAATAGTGGCAGGACTAGGTCCTAAGATAATAGTTTTATCTAAGTACTTATGACAGACTTTTTCACATTTTTTCGCTTCAACTAATGCTAACTTACTATCTTTACTAGAAATATTTAAGGATACAAGATAATAGTAAGGAGGATATTTCATTAACTTTCTTACTTTCATTTCTTCCTTATAAAAAGACTTGTAATCATTTTCTTTAGCATACCTAATTGCATAGTTATCAGAATTAAAAGTTTGAAATATGACTTTACCAGACTTAGATGCTCTCCCTGCTCTTCCTGCTACTTGACTAAGCAAATCAAAAGTCTTCTCACTACTTCTAAAGTCAGGAAGCATTAAAGAGGTATCAGCATTAATTACTCCTACCAATGTAACGTTAGGAAAATCTAAACCTTTAGCAACCATCTGTGTACCTAACAAAATATTTGCTTTTCCTTTAGAAAAATCATCTATCATTCTTTGATGAGCACCCTTTCTACTTGTTGTATCAACATCCATCCTAATTATCTTAGAAACAGGAAATAAATCTTTCAATTCCTCTTCAATTTTTTCAGTACCAACACCTAAGTCTTTTAATGAATCCTCATGACAATTAGGACAAGTAACTTCATACTTAGTGGCATAGCCACAATAATGACATCTTAAGATATTACTACTCTTATGATATGTTAAAGTTATATCACAATTAGGACATTTAACAGATTCACCACAATTAGAACAAGTAACAAATGAAGAATAACCACGTCTATTTAATAAAAGTATTACCTGTTCACCTTTTTCGATAGTCTTATTAATTTCATCTATTAAAGGAAGTGAGAAATATCCCTTAGACTTACCTACTTCTTTATTCATATCAATCAACTCTACTTTAGGCAATTCTTTACCATTAACCCGTTTATCTAAAGTAACAAGATTAAAGACATTTTTTAAGCCTCTAGCATATTCTTCCAACATAGGTGTTGCACTACCTAAAACTACTTTTGCCCCTAAGTCTTCTGCTCTTTTAATTGCTACATCTTTAGCATTGTATCTAGGGTTATTATCTTGCTTATAAGAATCACTATGACACTCATCTATAATGATAAGGCCAAGATTTTTTAAAGGAGCGAATACAGCACTTCTAGCGCCTATTACAATATCAACTTCATCTCTTACAATTTTTCTATATTCATCATATTTCTCTCCCTCTGATAAAGCACTATGCAAAAGAGCTATATTATTACCAAATCTTTCTCTAAATCTTTTAATTAACTGAGGTGTTAAAGCTATTTCTGGTACTAAAACTATACTTTTTAACCCCTTAGTCAAACATCTAGCAATTAATTCCATATATACTTCTGTCTTTCCACTACCAGTAACTCCATATAATAAAGAAACTATCTTATCAGTATATAATATATTATCTACTACTTTTTCTTGGTCATTTGTCAAGTGATTAATTTTTCTTTTTAATTTTTCATAACCAAGTCTATACACTTCAACTTCCTCTACTCTTAAAACATTATTCTTAACTAAAGTATTAAGTACAGAACTAGAAACATCTTTCAATTCATCTCTACTTAGTTTTTCCTTATTTTTAAATAAATCAACTATCTTTTGTTGTTTAGTAGTAATTTTTCTATCAATATCATTTAGATAATATAACTTTTTTAATTTCTTAGAAACTTTATTATTACTCTTAACATTTAAACCTTTAGGAAGCATAATCTGATAGCAACTAACTAATGAAGCTAATGTTGTTTTATGTAAATACCTACCAAGATCTAACAATTCCTTATTTAAAATAACTTCTTTATCAAGAACCTTAAATATTTCCTTCAGATTAGAAATATCGCTACTATTTTTAAGTTCCAAAACAAATCCCACCAACGTTCTAGGCCCAAAGGGAACTTCCACTCTTTTACCAACTTTTATATCATCTATTAAATGATCAGGAACTACGTAGTCAAAAACACGATCTAAACTCTTATTTGTTATTTCAACTAATACACCTGCAATCAAGTTGACACCTCCTCCTATAAAACTATAGTTCGTAATTAATAAGAAAGAAAAATTAGGCTAAAACCTAATTTATGCAAATAAAGCCATATATACTAAAAAACAAAAATAAATTATACTTACAATTAATCCATTAACCTCTTCAAAACGACTACTTTTATATTTAACACCTACTCCTATCATCATAGAAAAACCTCCGATTAAACCACCTATATGAGCTGCATTATCTATGCCAGGAACCATAAATCCTAATAAAAGATTAATAACAATTAAAGGTATAATTTGACTTTTAATAACCGTACCTAAATAAATACGATAATGATAGCCAAAATAAAGTAAAGCTCCAAGTAAACCAAAGATAGCACCACTAGCTCCTACACTTACAGCATCAGGAGTAATTATTACTGACAAAAGTGAACCTGTAATAGCACTAAATAAATACACTACCAGAAATCTCCATTTACCAATAAAACTCTCTAATTGCATTCCTATAATCCATAATGCATACATATTAAACAATAAATGAGCAAGATTAGCATGTAAAAATGCTGCTGTTATTAATCTATAGTACTCTCCCATTTTAACAAATGGCCCATATGATGCAAAATGAGAATATATTATATCGAAATTACCAAAAAATGTTGGTAATAAAAAAGCAAATAGATTTATTATAATAAGTATATAAGTAATAATAGGCTTCTTTGGAGTAAAAACATCCACAACTTTCTGCTGATCTTTTTTACTATGATTATTTATATCATTAGTAACTTTAACAAATAAATCTACGCCTTCCTCACTAAATTTAAGTTTTTTAGACAAATCAGGAAATTCTGACTTTAATAATTTATTTTTCTTAATATCAGCATCTTCATGAACTTCAACAACTGTTATATTATCACTCTTAAATTCATTCAAATTAACAGCACCACCAAGATCTAAAAATATACTTAATGTATTTAATTTAAATGATAACGTCTTTTTCTTTATTTTTCTTAAAATTCTATTCATTTTAAAAATATCAAATTTATATTGTTCATCATTATGAATATATCTCATCACTAATCTGACTACCTTATAATCTTCATCTAAATTCTCAAGCCAAATCTCATCATCTGCTCCTTGTAATATTATAGGAGTATATCCTTTTTCTGTAATAAAATAATGTAAAAGTTTCATGGCCAGAGTATTTTTTTCATTCATATCTATAATATGTTCTTCCATAGATATCTCCTCCGATATATATTCTATCATATTTTACCCTAGAAATAAACACATTCTAAAATAATTGGAATAACTTTGCATTTTTAAAAACTTATCTGTTCACCACTATAATTTCTTTCCTACATATTTTTAACATAATATTCATAACCATATAATAAAGCAATAACAAAGATCATAAAAATGCCATTATTTTTAAAAGGATCTTTAGTAAACTTCCAAGCTCAAATATCATAATAATCTTTAGATGTTTTCTTATTTTAATTTTTTCTATATTCATTTTAGTATCCAAGTTTTATTTTTATAAATAAACTTTTAATATCATTAAAAATTTTAAAATTTATTTACTATATGTATTCATATTAGCTTACTACCTTATCATCCTTCTTTAGATATATTAGGTATTTCACTTCTAGGGATTATTCTTACTTTAATTTTATCCATACCTAATAATTTACATTTTACTAATCTATGGAGCCCATCCAAAATAACTAATCTATTTTTATTCACCATAACATCAATTGGATAAGTTATATCAGAATGCATAACTCTATCATATTGTGATTTATACTTTACTGGATTATTTATAACATCAAGAGGCTTTAAAACATACCATTCATTATTCCAGTTCCAAAAAGGAATATATAAATGCCACTCTAACATTTCAATATTAATTTCTTATTCAGGATAATCAAGCTTCCAAACATTTTTCTCATCACAATTAAAATCAAAACCATACTCTAAAACACTTTGAGGAATTTTTTATTCTTCTCCTTCACTCTCCAAACTCCTTAAATAATCTAAAAACTCATGAGGCGGTTCTTGCTCAAAATATAACTCTTTACCTGTAATAGGATGAACAAACCTAATACTCTTAGAGTGTAACATTTGTCCAAACTCTGTTACATTTTTATGATTCCCATAAACTGGATCATTACTAACAGAATGCTTAATATAATTTAAATGTACTCTTATCTGATGAGTTCTACCTGTCTCTAAAATGCACTCTATTAAAGTATTATTCTTAAATCTTTTTAACACTTTAAAATTAGTAATGGCCTCTTTACTATTATGAGCAGTTACAGCCATCTTTTGTCTATTGGCCTCATCCCTTCCTATTGGCGCATCAATTGTTCCTGTCTCATGCATTATAACTCCATCAACAATGGCAAGATAATGTCTTTCTATCTTTTTATTTTTTATCATCTCACTTAAAAGTTCCATCGTTTTAGCATCTTTAGCAACTACCATTAAACCACTAGTATCTTTATCAAGACGATGAACAATACCAGGTCTAAAAGTCCCATCTTTACTAACTTTAGAATGATAAAGAAGAGCATTAACTAAAGTATCTTTAACATGACCTGGAGCAGGATGAACTACAAGACCACTTTGCTTATTAATAATCATTAAATATTGATCCCCATAAATAATATCAAGAGGAATATTTGCAGGTTCTAAATTTTCAAAATCAATTTCCTCTTCAATACCAACTTCAATAATATCTCCTATTTTCACTTTATAACTAGCGCTTTTTTCTTTACCATTGACAAGTACTTTAGATTCACTAATTAACTTAGCTACTCTACTCCTAGATAAATCACTATTTAACGCAATATAGCTATCTAATCTAATAGCATCTTCATTTACTTCTAACTTCATTTTTTCTTCCTCTTTCTTTAAAAATTTCTTTAATTACTACAGTAATTACTCCTAGTACTATTAACATATCAGCAAAATTAAAGATAGGATAATTATATCCAAATATCTTAAAAGATAAATAATCAACAATATAGCCATCTAATAATCTATCTATAAAATTACCTAAAAGTCCAGCAAGTACCAAAGAATAACCTACACTAAGTACTCTATCGTCTAAATTATTTTTTAACTCATAAATAATAAATAAAAGACACATTAAAGCAATAAGAATTAAAATATAAGTTCTACTAGCAAAAAGAGAAAAGGCTGCTCCATCATTTAAAACATAAGTTAAAGAAAAGAAATTATCAATAATATTAATGCTAGTTAAATAACTACTAACTAGATATTTTATAAATAAATCTAGTCCTAACAAAACACTAACTAAAATAATTACTAATAAACAATTACGCTTCTTCATTTTCTCTCCTTATATAATCAACTTTACTAACTACTAATTGTAACTCATCATATCTTTTTTCTACTGTCCCCGTAAATATACAAATATCACCTTTTTTTACATTCATATTATTTTTATATACTTTTGGAAAAAATATAAAATCAAGCGAACCAGTCTCATCACTAGCAGTTACAAAAGCCATATCTTCATTTTTTTTAGTCTTAATTGCTTTAACCTTCTCTACCATTATCATAACATTAACTATTTTATTAAAATAATTACTAACATTATTAATACTAACAACATTCTGGTATTTACTTTTATAAGTTGTAACAGGATGATTACTAATATAAAAACCAAAATATGTTTGCTCCTGTTCTAATAAAATATTATTGGGAAATTCATTAATAACAGTTATCTCTGGTTTTAATACCAAACTCTCATCTAAATCAATTGTAAGAGTTCCATAATTACTAAGACTATCTAAATTAGTTATTAAAGTTCTCTTATTATAACCAAAATTTCTAAAAGCACCAGCAAGTATCAAAGACTCCAATTGTTTTTTCGTAACTCCCGCTCTAACTAATTTAGAAAAAGCATCATATATATCTACAAATTCTTTATCCCTTGCTTTTAATACTAAACTAGAAACACTAGTTCCTACTCCTTTAATGGTAGAAAAAGGAAAAATTATATTATTATCGCTAACAACAAACTTATTAAAACTTTTATTTATATCAGGCTTTAACACTTTTAAATTATGACTTCTTATCTCTCTTAAATACTCTTGCATCTTAGATGATGCACCTATAACATTGTTAAGTAAATTAGCATAAAACTCTAATTTATAATGAACTTTTAAATAAGCCATTTTATAAGCAACAAGTGAGTAAGCAACAGCATGAGATTTATTAAAACCATAACCAGCAAATTTCATAATACTTGCAAATATTGTCTTAGAAGTATCATAATCATGACCCAATTCTTTTGCTTTATAAAGAAATTTAGACTCCTCTGCTTGTAAAACATCTATTTTTTTCTTACTAATTGCACGTCTTAATATATCAGCTTCTCCTAAAGTATATCCAGCATACATATGTGCTACCTGCATTATTTGTTCTTGATAAATCATAATACCATAAGTATCTCTTAATACTCCTTCTAAAGACTTATCTTGATAAATAACCTTTTCTCTTCCCTCTTTTCTTGCAATATATAAATCAATATTTTCAGCAGGACCAGGCCTAAATAAAGCAATCGCTGCTACTATATCATTAAAATTATTAGGTTTAAGTTTTCTAAGAAAACCTCTCATACCGCTAGATTCAAATTGAAAAATTCCACTAGTATCTCCTTTACTAAACAACTCATAAACCCTACTATCATCTAAAGGAATTGTATTAAAATCTATAGCTATATTTCTATTTTCTTTAACCATTTTCATAATATTCATAATAATAGTAAGATTTCTAATACCTAGAAAATCCATCTTTAAAAGGCCTAATTCTTCAAGATAATTCATTGAGTATCCAGTCAAATACATATCATCATTTTTAGTTAGAGGAATTACTTCATCTAAATCTTTTCTACACATAACAATACCAGCAGCATGTGTTCCAATTTGTCTTGGGAATCCCTCTATAATAAGAGCAACCTTATATACTTTAGTAAGTATATTATCATTTAAAATATATTGTTTAAAACTATTATTCTCATTAAAGAAATCAATTAATTTTTTATGAGACATCAATGGAATGAAAGATGTTAATCTATCAACTTTATATAAAGGCACATTGAAAACACGGCACACATCTCTCAATACTTGTTTAGCAGCCAAAGTAGAAAATGTAACAATTCCAGACACTTTTTTTTCTCCATATTTATTGGTAACATAAGAAATAATATCTTCTCTATAAACATCCGGAATATCAGTATCTATATCAGGCATAGTTTTACGTTCAGGATTTAAAAATCTTTCAAACAATAGATTATATTGTATTGGATCTATTTCCGTAATACCTAAAGAATATGCTACTAAAGAACCTGCTGCACTACCTCTACCCGGTCCAACTAAAATACCATTTTTCTTAGCATACCTAATAAAATCATAAACAACAAGAAAATAATTAGCAAATCCCATTTTATTGATTATATCAAGTTCATATTTTAATCTATCAAAATAAACTTTATTTACATTCCTGTTAAGCCTCTTACTAAGTCCTGCTTTAGCAAGATTTTCCAAATAGATTGATGCATCCACCCCATTAGGACACTCATATAAAGGCATTAATAAACTAAATTTTGGAAACTCTAAATTACATTCATCCCCGACTTTCAAAGTATTAAAAAGGCCAATATTTTCATAAGTATTAACTACATCACTAACAACTAATTCTTTATCTAAAACATCATATATAACATTATCATTTAATGTTTTTCCATCCCTAATTAAATAAAGATATTTCAAATAATCACAATCTTCTTTATTTTTATACAAACACATTTTTAAATATATAATGTCCTTAGTAATAACTAAAGCATCTAATTCCTCTTTTTTATTACTAAAACCAAGATAAATATCATCAATTTTATTTCTATAATCTAAATAAAATTTCAAATCACTATAAGGAACTAAAAAAATCAAATTATCTTTATATTCACTTATATCTTCTAAAGTTAAAGTCCTATCGTTTTGGCGAGTACAAATTTTAATTAAATTAAGATATCCTTGATAATTTTTAACAAATAACAAAACTTTATAATTTTCTATAGTAATCTCTAAACCTACAATTGGTTTTAAGCCTTGCTCCTGACATTTTTTTATAAATTCCATAGTGCCATACATATTATTATCACACAATATAGCTACTTTATTTTTTTTTTCAATATTATAATTTATAATATCATCTATAGTTAAAAGACTATTCAAAAGAGAGTAATTACTCTTAACATAAAACATATTAAACACAACAACCACTCTCCTTTATTCATTTATACCATACACATGTACGAATAGTCAATATATTTCCATAAATTATTTGACTTTCAAAGACAAATATGATAAAGTTATAAAGCAGAAATGATTAGTAAAGGAGGAATATTTTATGGCAATAAAAGTTACTAACAAAAAACCTTTAACTGGAAATAGTAGATCTCATGCCTTAAACGCTACTAAAAAGCAACAAAAACCAAACTTACAAGTAATAAAACTTGCAGATGGAACTAAAATTAGAATGAGTGCAAGAGAAATTAGAAATTTAAGAAAAAAAGAAAAACTAGCAGCTTAAAAAAAGATAACTAGATTATCTTTTTTTTATATGTCTTATCATCATAATAATAGTCATTACCATTAAAAACCTCTTGTTCATTGCTAGATGGTTTCTTTGAACTAATATCTTTAACAGCTTCCCTTCGCATATCCATAGGAATAACAACAGGAGATTTTATAGGACCTTCCATAAAATTACCTACTCTTGCAGCCGCTAAAAACTCTGTTGTTATAGGACTTCTTAGTTGTAAATTACTCATTAATTGCTCCTTTCTTACTGCGTGTTAAAATAATAACATTTTTTCTATAGTTTTGTCAAACATTTCATGCACACTAAATAATATATGAGAAATTAATGAAAAAGTTTACATTAAAATTCCAAATAATCAGCACCTTTATGAGGTTCTTCTTTTAATAAACCATTAAAATTTTGTTGTCTTAAAGCCTCATATATTACAATCGCTACACTATTAGAAACATTTAAAGCTCTAACATTTTCTGTCATAGGAATCCTAAGACAATGGTTTAAATCATCTTTTAATATTTCTTTAGGTATACCAGTAGACTCTTTACCAAAAATAAAATACAAATCAAAGTTTTCTTTATTACTATAGTCAAAACTAGTATGTGGTTTTCTTCCATATCTAGTTAAATAATAATAAATACCTTTATTTTTAGATTTAAAATCAGCCCAATTCTCATATACTTTATATTTTAATTTATCTATATAATTAACTGCACTTCTTTTAAGATGAGACTCATCTAATGAAAAACCTAATGGTTTTATTAAATGCAATTTTGTATTAGTAGCAACACAAGTTCTCATAATATTACCCGTATTTTGTGGGATTTCTGGCTCATATAAAACAATATGATTCATTTCTAATCTTCCTCCTAATCGAGTAGAGGAAATTAAATAATGGTAATTATTTAATTTGCCCCTCTCACACCACCGTACATACGGTTCTCGTAT
>CALVTA010000003.1 GCA_944359735.1 uncultured Bacilli bacterium
TATGGTCCTGTTTTTCCTTCTACATCAATAAATTTACTTGGTTCAAAGATATAGTCTGTTGTTCTATTAGGTAAGAAGTCAGCATATTTAATCGCAGCGATAGTTATTTTTTCAGCGATTTCTTCTTTATTATCCATATCTTTACTCATATGAGTAAGTATTTCTTCTTTTACACTTTTTATAAGACTTTTTAGAGTTGCAGCATTACCATCTCTTGTTTTGAATGGCTTACCATCTGTTCCATTCATTGTTCCATTACCATAGAATGATAACTTAGTAGTTTTAGGAACGATATTTGTTTTATAAGCAGCTCTAAAAACTTGGTGAAAATATAACTCTTGACGTATATCTGTTAAATACCAAATTTCTTTAGGATTAAATCTTTTCATACGAGAGGTGATAGTAGCAAGTTCTCTTGTAGCATAAAGAGTTGCACCATTACTTTTAATAACAACAAGTGGGGGCATAGGAGCTTTATCTGTATCTTCTATTACTTCAACTATTTTGGCTCCTTCACTTTCTACTAAATATCCAGATTTCTCCATAATATCAATAGTCTCTTCGATATAAGGGTAGGCATCACTTTCTCCTTCCCATAAATCAAAGTCAGTATTTAATTTTTTATAGATTTTCTTTATATCTTCTATTGATATCTCTTTTATTTTATCCCAAAGGGCAACATATCCTTTATTTTTTCCTGATTCTAATTCGGCAGTTATTTCTCTTACTTCATCCATTATCTCTTCATTTTCTTTAGCTTTTATACTGGCAGTAGGATAAATTTCTTCTAAGTCTTCTCCTGTTATTGGTAATTCATCCCAAGTAGATTCCTCTTTTCCACTAAAATAGTTAAGATTAGGATATCTTTCTTTTAGTTCATAGATTACCATTCCAGATTGACGACCAATGTCTCCAAAGTGAACATCAGCGATGACTTCTTTACCAAGATGTTTTGCAAGTCTTTTTAAAGCTTCCCCAATATTAGCAGGGCGTAAATGTCCTACATGAAGAGTTTTAGCGATATTCGCACCACCATAATCAATGATGATTCTATCACTATCAAGTTTTTCCACATCTTTTGTGGAACTATTAAGAAGTTTTTCCACATATTCTGTTAATAACTCATCTTTAAATCTTAAGTTAATAAACCCTGCACCGGCGATATTAATATCTTTAAAGTATCCTGTTTCTTCTAAGCATTTAACTAATTCTTCTGCGATATCTCTTGGTGATTTATGCATTACTTTAGCAAGTTTCATGGCATCATTTATTTGATAGTCTCCTAGCTCTTTTTTACTACTTGTTAATAGTTTTACTTCATCAAGCGGAATATTATTTTCCTTAAACTTATTTAATATATCTTTTTCCACAGTATTTAAAAAATTCATAGTATCCTCCATTCTACCTTAAACTCATGTTTAAAGTCATTACCTTCAATTTCATATATTACTTCAAAAGATTCTCTATCTTTATTTATCTTAAATGTCTTCATAGGAACAAAACCTGTTTGTTTTAAATCTTTTAGAAATACTTCAAAATTAGTTTTTTCGTTTTCCACAAATTTATAACTTAAAATAGTATCTTCTGTTTCTCGTAACATAATATTATCATCTAAGAAAATAGTTAGAAGTGCTTTATCATCTTTATACTGAATTATGTTTTTTTGACTATCTAAAGTTCCTTTTCCTTCAAAAGGTAATTCTTCATTTTTATTTTTTATTCTAGCTTTTATAAATATATCTTTCATAAAGTCACGTCCTTTTTTCGACTTAAATTATAACAAAAAAGTATTAAAGTTACAACTTATTTGTTTGAACTGCAATTTTTTGGACATGATATATAAAGAAAGGTTATGATGTTTATGAAAGTTTTAAAGAAATGTTTAAAAATTTTTATAATAATTATTGGACTTTTTATTGTAGGTAATGTCTGTGTATATACTTATGCTAAATTAAGTCCTAAGATTGAGATAAAGAATGCTAATAGTTTTATGTTATTTGATACGGATAACGAAGTTTTTTTTCAAGGAAGTGGTTCAAGAGAATGGATTAGTCTTGATGATATTTCTCCATATTTGATAGAAGCGACGATAAATACTGAAGATAAAAATTTTTATAAACATATTGGCTTTGATTATCTTAGGATACTTAAAGCCTTAGTAGTTAATATTACTAGTGGTACTACAAGTCAAGGTGCTAGTACTATTACGCAACAGTATGCTAAGAATTTGTTTTTAGACTTTGATAAGACTTGGAAAAGAAAATGGGATGAAATGTGGTATACTATAGAAATTGAGTCTCATTATAGTAAAGATGAAATACTTGAAGGATATTTAAATACTATTAATTACGGACATGGTAAATATGGTATAGAAACTGCTAGTAAATATTATTTTGGTAAAAGTGCTAAGGATTTAACTTTGGCAGAAGCAGCTATGCTTACTGGTATCCCTAAATCTCCTAGTAATTACTCACCTTTTGTTAATTTAGAGAAAGCAACACAGCGTCAACAGATGATTCTTAAGAATATGTATGATGATGGAATTATTAGTGAAGCTGAATATAATAAAGCACTTGATGAAGAATTAAAGTTTGCAGGAGTGGAAAATGAAGATGAGTTAGAAAGTATTATGTATTATCAAGATGCAGTTGTAGAAGAATTAAAAAGTCTTAAGGAAATACCAGAATCATTTTTGGAAACAGGTGGCCTTAAGGTTTATACAAGTCTTGATATAGAAGCGCAAAAAGAGTTAGAAGATACTGTAAAAAATACAATGCCAAGTGGTGATTTAGAAACTGCTAGTGTTATGATGGATCCTAATAATGGTAGAGTTATTGCTTTAGTTGGTGGAAAAGACTATAGTAAATCTGAATTTAATAGAGCGACTGATGCAAGAAGACAGGTTGGATCAACGATGAAAGCTTTTCTATATTATGCGGCATTAGAAAATGGATTTACGGCTTCTACTACTTTTACTAGTGAAGAGACCACTTTTACTTTTAATAATGACCAAACTTATTCACCACAGAACTATAATGGTACTTATGGAAATAAGCCCATTTCTATGGCAACTGCTATTGCTTATTCTGAAAATATTTATGCTGTTAAAACTCACATGTTTTTAGGTGAAGAAGCACTTGTTGATATGGCAAAAAGACTAGGAATTACAGCTAAACTTGACGAAGTTCCGTCTCTTGCTCTTGGAACTAGTGAAATTAGTATGTTAGAAATGGCTGGAGCATATTCTGCTTTTGCAAACTCTGGTTATAAGGTTACACCACATTTTATTACTAAAGTTGTAGATAAAGAGGGAAATGTTTTATATGAAGCAGATGAAGAAAAAGAACTTATATTAAATTCTAGTTTAACTTTTATTTTAGACAATTTATTAACAGCTACTTATGATGCAAATTTTATAGATTATAATTATCCTACAGCTGTTAATCTGGCTAGTAGAATGAGTCATAAATATGCTTTAAAAAGCGGTACTACTAATACAGATAACTGGTATATTGGTTTTAATAAAAATATTGTTACAGCTGTGTGGTGTGGGTATGATGATAGTAGAGATTTGCAATCCAGTGAATATAAATATGCTCAAAATATTTGGATTAATACAATGGAAAATTATATGAAGGATAAAACTGATGAATGGTACGAGCAGCCTGATAATGTAGTAGGAGTTCTAGTTAATCCAATTACAGGTAAACCAGCGACTGATAGTGATAGTAAAAAAATTATCATGTATTATGTTAAAGGAACAGAACCAAGTGCTGATGATCCTGTCTTTGATGAGTTAAATAAAGATAATTAGTATAAATTAGATTTTTTATCATAAAATTATTTTGAGAGGATGATTTTATGAATAACAATTTTGAAACTTACCCTAATCAAAGTACTGACCCACCATATGAAAACTTTGATTATGATTATAATCAGAATATGAATAATATTTCTAATAATACTATACCTCTAGATAATGATATGGCCTATGCTGAGAACATTTTGGAGCTAAATGTAGGTAAAGAAGCTAGTTTTTACATGTCATATTCTGATTCCTTAGAGTGGCGTGATAAAGTTTTTACAGGTACAATCGTTGCGGCTGGTAGAGATTATGCTGTGGTAAGAGATCCTAATAATGGTTATAATTTCTTGCTTTGGACAGTTTATTTAAATTATGTAGAATTTAGAGAAGATATTAATTTAAGATAATTGTTTCTTCTCTTTTTATTTGCAATATTTATTAAAGACTTTTCATTAAAAATTTGATATACTTTTATTCAATAAGAAATATTTATAATCCATCATAATAGAAGAGATTAAATCAATTATATTAAACACATTTTAAGTCTAAAGTTTATTTGTAAATTAATAAAACTTTTAGTGGAGGAGAGAGATGTTAGCTTGAAAAGTAGTTCAGTATGGAAAAAATTTAGAATAAAAGATGTTGAGCTAAAAAATAGAATAGTTCGTTCTGCAACAAATGAACATTTAGGAACTCGTAATGGTATAATTACTGATTCTTTTATTGATGTATATAAAAATCTTGCTAATAGTGGAGTTAGTTTAATTATTACTTCTAATATGGCAATTGACAAATCTCAAAGGTCAGATTTAGCCCAAATTTGTATTAATGAACCAGAAAACATTGAAAAATTAAAACTATTAACAAAAGAAGTCCATAAAGCTAGTTCAAAAATAATATGTCAAATATCTTATGGAGGACACCATGCCTCAAAAATAGTTGCTAAAAGTGCTATGACTCCTAGCACAACTGAAGAAACTACTGAAATGACTTTGGATGATATAAATAACTGCATAAATAATTATATAAAGACTATTAAACTTATTAAAAAAGTAGGCTTTGATGGAGTAGAATTACATTTAGCACATGGCTATTTATTAAGTGAGTTTCTAGACCCCTTCTATAATAAAAGAACTGATAAATATGGAGGTACAACTGAAAATAGATATAGAATAGTTCATCAAATTTTATCAAAACTTAATAATTTTGTCTTAGATTCTCATTTTTTAATAATTGCAAAAATAGATTCAACTTCCAAAAGTGGAGATTCACTATTTTTAGAGGAGCAAATTAATATATGTAAACTTCTTGAAAAGGACGGTATAGATGCTATAGAGGTTAGTGGGTGTGATTTTAAAAAATATAAAAAAGATATTCCATATTTTTTAAATAATGCACTAAAAATTAAAGAAGAAGTCTCTGTCCCTATAATATTAGTAGGTGGTTTTAGAAATATAACCCAAATAAATAATGCTATTAGTAAAGGAATTGATTTAATAGCTATGTCCCGACCATTTATTGCTGATAAAAATTTTATGGAAAAACTTAAAAAAAATCAAGCAAGTAGATGTACTAGTTGTAATAGTTGTTTTTATATATATAAGACAAGATTTAAACATTGTATTTTTGATAATGAAATAGATTTGCAATTATATGAAAATTTTCATAAATAAATTGTGATGATTTTATTCAATGAATATATTAATTTTAAAAAATATTTAATATGATTGTCTATAGTTAATTTATTAATAAACTAACATTTTTATTTTGTAATATTTTGTACTTATATTAAAGACTTTTCGTTAGAAATTTGGTACAATACTATTAAGGATGTGATACTAATGATTTATGCTATTATTGGAGGGGCTAGTGTATTAATTATTTTAGTTTGTATAATCATGGTAATTTTTTATAGAAATAAATATAGTTTCTTATATATAAAAGTAAAAGAGGCTGACAATAATTTAGATATCCTGTTACAGAAAAAAGAAGAAATATTACTTAAAATCGTTCCTATTTTAGAAAATGCTAAAATTAAAGATATTCCTGAAGTATTTAAATTAAAATCTATGAGAATAAATCATCATGAATTGTATAAAGAATTAATGACTATGACAGAAGAAATTTTAAAGATTATTGATGATTATGAGGATAAATTAGATTTTAAAAAGTTAGATTCTTTAATAGATAAGTTAGATGAAAATGAGAATGATTTAAGAGCAGCTTTAAAATATTATAATGACAATGGAGAAGAAATTAATTATTTAGCCCATAAATTCCCTACTAATTTAATTAAGTCTTTTTCTCATTATCAGGATATAGAAACTTATAAACTACAAAAAAGAGAACCCTTTGAAATATTAAAACATTGACTTAAATGCCAATGTTTTTTTTAAAAGTTTTATGGTATTCATAATCTTTTTTTAACTCTTCTAAAGTTATAGAGTCATTTTCTATTTCAGTTATAACTGTTCCATTACTATAATATATAATTGATTTAGGATTTTCTACATTTATCAAGGTAACATAAGGAATTAGTCTAGAATCAATTTTACTTTTTTCAATTAATTCTTCTGGACTTATCCTTTTACCTAAATAAATTTTTTTAGAAATGCTATGTTTTTTAGTATTATATCTTTCTCCTTCAATTTCTACTTCTTTAGTATCATAATATTGAAAGGCAATAACATCATCAGTAAAGTGTTCTTCTAATGGATTTATTTTATCTACACTTCTAAATCTAGAATTGCAACTATTTTGTTTTATACCATTTAGAATAAATTCTTTTAAATATGTGCGAACTATTATATCTATTTTGATATTATCTTTTTCAAAGTGATAGTGATTTTCTTCAGAAAAATCTTTGTATGACTTCTCTGGTATTTTAGTTAATTGTTCTACTTCCATTTTATTTTTCTCCTCTAATTAAGTTTAGACTTTTTTATAGATACTATCAAGAAGTTTTGAAATATTTATGTCAAAAATATTTATTTTTTTCCATTTTTTACCAATTTTAATCAAAATTAAAACTAGTAAATACCATTACTAGTTAGTCTATTTTCCAATTTATTGGTTTTAGTCCTTTAGAGATTAAGAAGTTATTAGTCTTAGAAAATGGTTTGCTGCCAAAGAATCCATTGTAAGCAGAAAGAGGCGATGGATGAGCTGATTCTATTATGTAATGATTTTTATTAGTTATTAGCTTCTTTTTATTTCTAGCAAAACTTCCCCATAAAATAAAAACTATTGGTTCTTTTTTTATATTTAATAATTCTATTATTTTGTCAGTAAATATCTCCCAACCTTTGTCCTTATGTGAGGCAGCCATATTCGCTTCTACTGTTAATACTGCATTTAAAAGTAGAACTCCCTGATCTGCCCAAGGAATGAGACTACTTGTTTTAGGTAAAGGTATTCCTAAATCATCATTTAATTCTTTAAAAATGTTCTGTAGAGATGGAGGTTTTTTTATACCATTTTTAACAGAAAATGATAGACCTTCTGCCTGATGTTCACCATGATATGGATCTTGTCCTAGTATTACAACTTTAGTACTGCTGTATGGTGTATGTCTTAGAGCATTAAATATCTCATTTTTAGGAGGATAAATTGTTTTTTCCTTATACTCTTTATTAATAAAATTTATTAGTTTTTTAAAGTATTCTTTATTATATTCATCTTTTAATAAAATATCCCAATCATTGCCAATCATTTGTACATCTCCTATTTATGATAGTTCTCATTATTTCTAATTTTATAAGTTCTATATATTTGTTCCAATAATATTACTCTAAAAAGTTGATGGGGAAAAGTTAGTTTAGAAAAAGATAAACTATAATTTGCTCTTTTTCTTACCTCATCGCTCAATCCGTAACTACCACCTATTATGAAAGTTAAATTGCTATTCATAGATTCTAGATCACATAATTTATTAGTTAATTCTATAGATGATAGTTCATGTCCATTTATGTCAAGAATAATTACATTGTCAGTTTCTTTTAGGTTCTTTAAAATGTTTTTTCCTTCTTCTTTTTTTACTTTATCTATTTCATTATAATTGATATCTGGTAATTCTATAATGTCTAATTTTGTATATTTAGATAATCTTTTTTTATACTCATTTATAGCGTCCTTTAAAAATTTTTCTTTAATTTTACCTATGCATATTAATTTTATCATTTACTACCTCTATTTCTTCTAGTGATTCATTCTGTTTAGCTACTATTATTCTTATATCTTTTCTATCATCTAAAGCTTCTCTTGTACTTTGATATGCTAAAGATTCCGTGTTGTTATGTTCACTTAAATGAGCTAATATTATGTACTTAGTATTATTTCCTACCAACTTTTTTAAATATTTAGCAGTTGTTTCATTAGAAAGGTGACCTTCATCACTAATGATTCTTTGTTTTATATAATAAGGATAAGGTCCATTCATGAGCATTTTTTCATCATGATTACTTTCTATATAATAAATATTTTTATTAGAAAGCAGAGGAAAATACTTTCTATTTAAGTAACCTGTATCTGTTATATAAACTAAAGAGTTATTGTCTTCATCTATTAAAAATCCAACTGAACCTTTAGCATCATGACTTGTGTTAAAAACTGTTATTTCTATATTGTTGTTTAAATGTATTAACCTATCATATAGCTCTATTCTTTCAGCATCTATATCGACTCCTAATTCTTTTATAATATCTCTATTAACATAAATTTTAAAGTTACTATTTTTTAATAAAACTTTAAGTCCTCTAGTATGATCATTGTGAGCATGGGTTAAAAATAAGGCATCTATATCGTCAATAGTTAAATTTAGCTTCTCTAATTCTTTTTTTAATCTTTGATAAGTTATTCCTATATCAATAAGAAAGCGAGTAGATTTTGTTGCAATTAATGAACAGTTTCCTTTAGATCCACTCGCTAATACTTTTATTTTCATTAGAACAAACTCATTGGATTTAGAGAAGACGATCCACTGCTATATGGAAAACCTCTCCATAAACCAAAGTGTAAATGAACTCCTGTGGCGAAACCTGATTGTCCCATCGCTCCAATTGTATCACCTTGAGAAACTTCTTGACCGACACTTACATAACGATCTGCTAGATGGGCATACATTGTATAATAACCATTATTATGATTTATAACGATATATTCTCCATTATCCCATTTATATGATGATGCTACAACGATACCATTATTAGAAGCATAAATTGGTGAACCATACCCTGCTCCTGCTATATCCATACCATCATGAAGAGTTCCCCAACGGTAAGCATATGGACTACTAATATAGTATGGTGTTCTTGTTGGCCATAACCAATATCCTTCAATCCTAGTATTACTACTTAGACCACTATTGACACCACCACTAGAACCTCTTTGTTTTGTTCCCTTTACAACAATTCTTTTAATTGGTTCTTTTAAAACTTTTGTAGCATTATTATCAATTACAGCACTTTCTACTTGTCCATTAACTTTTTGAACTTTTGATGTTACTAACTGAGAACCAACTACACCTTCTTGAATTGTTTCCTCATAAGTAGAATATTGTGTATTATCATATCTTGTTTCTGTTTCATAAGGTATATCTTGTGTTGTTACTTGATGATCAATTTCTACTAGTCGAAATTGTGGTTTAATAATACTTATAGTAACACTTTGTCCTTCGTATAAAAGATTATTTGCATCAGTAAATTCTGGATTAGCTATTAAGAATTCTTCATTAGATAATTTGTTATTAAAAGAAACATCACTAATGGTATCTCCTCTTTGAACTGTATACTTTTGTTGTTCATTAAGAGTGCCAAATAAAAGATATTTACTTAAATCATCACTATTTTCATAGATTGTTTCATCTGATGGAATATTTGTTTCTTTAACAGTTATTTTATTTTCTATATAAATATTTTCAATAATAGTTCCTGTTTCTCCACTTTCTATTTCTTTTTGTTCATTATTTATGTATTTATCATAACTATCACTATTAACAAAAGACCTTATAGTTCTATCCATAGCATCCTCAAAAACTTGCTTATCAAGAACATAAATAGTTTGATCTTTTCCTTTTGTTGTTTTTCCCTGTTCATTAGTAGTATCTATCCCAGATATTGTAATTTTATATCCTTTAATAGTGAATGGTTCTATATCTTTAATTTTATTGTATATTTCTTTTGTTGTAGAAATGTTATCACTATAAGTTACATCTTTTACTATTTCAAGATCTTCAGGAGCGTAGACCTTATCTGCATCATATTTTTCTTTTAAGGTTTGTTGTTCTTTATCTATATATTCATCAAGGGAACTTTTATCTTTTATTAACCCTACTGATTTACCTGCCAAATATACGCGGTATACACTTTTGGGTGTTGTTTCTCTTGTTTGTGGAACAATAATTATTAAAATCATACTTACTATTAATGCTATGATAATAGTGATAATAGTTTTTATATTCATTTTATTCCTCCTCTACTTCATTATTACTCATATTTAAAAAAGTTGAAGTATCTTTCTTGAATAACAGTTGAATAGTAGCTTGTGGACCATTACGATGTTTTGCAATAATAAATTCACTAATACTTGTAGCATCTTTTTTTGCTTCTTTACTATAATAATCATCACGATATAAGAACCCTACTAAGTCTGCATCCTGTTCAATAGAACCTGATTCTCTCAAATCTGATAGCATAGGTCTTTTATCTTCTCTACCTTCAACACTACGAGATAATTGTGCTAAAGCTATAACAGGAATGTGTAATTCCATAGCAAGTGTTTTTAAACTTCTTGAAATATCTGCTACTTCTTGTTGACGGTTAGCACCATAGTTCTTACCACCTGAAATTAATTGAAGGTAATCTATTATAACTAGATCAAGGCCATCAGAACTTGAAGAAAGACGCCGACATTTAGCTCTTATTTCTCCTATAGTAATACCAGGAGTATCATCTATATAAAGTTTAGCATCACTCAATTGGCTTACAGCTTGATCAAATCTCTTCCAATCATTGTTTAGCATTTTCCCTGTTCTTAGCTTATAACCTTCAATTTGACCAAGAGATGATATAATACGATTAGCAAGTTGTTCTGCTCCCATTTCAAGGTTAAAAACAGCTACTGTTTTGTCAGTATGGGTAGTAACATATGTTGCAAGATTTAGAGCAAACGCAGTTTTACCCATACCAGGGCGAGCCGCTAATATTATTAATTCATTTTCATGAAGACCTGCAGTTATTTTATCAAGATCATACCATCCTGTAGGAGTTCCTGTTATTTCACCTTTAGCTTCAGCAAGTTTTTGTAAATCTTCTTCTGTTTTTTCTAATACTTTTTGAATAGATTTAAATTCACTGGATTTACGATTTTTAGCAATCGTTAAAATCTTTCTTTCTGCTTGATCTAAGATATCATTTATACTTTCTTCATTGTTATATCCAGTCGTTGCAATTGATTCAGCTGTTTCTATTAAACGACGTAAAAGAGCAGTGTTTTCTACTTCTTTTATATAGTATTCAATATTAGTAGCTGTAGGAACAAATGTAGTTATTTCAGTAAGATAAGAAATACCACCACATTCATTTAAATAATTTAATTTAGTCAAAGATGTAGTCAAAGTTGTTAAATCAACAGGAACTTTCTCTTCTACTAAAACTTTTAAAGCTGTAAATATTTTAGCGTTTCTAATATCATAAAAATCTGTTTCATCTAAATTTTCTATAGTCATTAATAGAGCATTATTTGATAAAAAACATGACCCTAAGACGCTTTTTTCAGCTTCTAAGTTTTGTGGCATTTGTTTTACAGACATAACATCCTCCTATTTAATTAAGTGTATCTTCACTTTAGCAGTAATATTTTTATATAGTTCTATTTCAACAGTATGAAATCCCAATGAAGATAAAGAGGTAGTTGGTTTAATTACACTTTTAGCAAAACTATAGTTATTTTTAGATAATTCTTCTTTAATTTGTTTTATACTAATACTACCAAAAACTCTGTCATTTTCACCTGTTTTAACTTTAAATGTTAGCGTTAAACTTTCTAATTCTTTTTTTAATTTTAAAGCTTCTTGTTTATTAGCTTCATCTTGTTTTTCTTTTATTTCTTCTTCTTCTTTTAATTTTGCTAAAGAGGATTTGGTAGCAAGAATAGCATAACCTTTTTTTATTAAAAAGTTTTCTGCATATCCATCTTTTACTTGTTTAATTTCTCCCTTTCTACCTTGTCCCTTTAAATCTTTAATAAAGATTACTTCCATATTATTCCTCCTCTTTTTTTAAGATTTGTTTTAGTTTAGTTTCAACTTTGCCAATAGTACTATCATTAATTCTAACAGCACCACCTGTTTTATTACCACCACCACCTAATGGAGTTAGAAGGGAAGCAATATTATAATTTCCTAAACTTCTTGCACTGATAGCGATAGTTTTAGAGGTTGATTTTGCAATGACGAAAGAAGCTTCTATGTCATTAAAGAAAAGAAGGGTATCAGCAATTTTTGCTAAATCTTCTTTCCTATAAATCATATAAGGGCTTCCTTTAGCAATAGCAATTTTATCATTTAAAATATCAACATTTGTTATTACTTTTTGTCTTTCAATGTATTCTTTTAGATCTTGTTTTAGAAGATATTGAACTTTTTTTGTACTTGCACCCATACTTGATAAGTAATAGGCAGCATAGTATGTTTCAGCATTTGTTTTCAAAGTAAAGTTATTAGTATCTAAAACTATCCCGGATAATAAAAGAGTAACATAATAAGGATCTAGTTCCATTTTATAGACTTCTATTAAGTTAGTAATCATTTCACAAGTACTAGAAATTTCATTATCTATAATTCTAAGACCCGCTTCTATTGAAGTATCACCTAATTCATGATGATCTAAAATTATGATATTTTGAATATCAAAATAATCAATTGCTGAATTTGATTGTACTAACTCTTTTTTATTAGTGTCTAGTATTATCAATAAGTTTTTCTTTTGTCTTATATAAAGATTTTCCTCTATCTCATTATCTCTAATTATGTTTAAGCATCCTTCTAATTCTTGAAAAACTTTAGCAACACCTGATTCGTGTTTTGTATCATTAATAATTAAGAAGCAATTTTTATTTAGTTTCTCTAAGATTATGTATAATCCAATGGAACTTCCTAAGGCATCTAAATCTAGATCTTTATGAGCCATAATAAAAACTGTCTTGGCAGATTTAAGTTTTTGTTTTAATTCTCTTTTCTTTTCTATCAGTTTCATTAGATCCTCCTTTTATCCCTTGCTAATATTATATACTATTTTAATTGATAAGTAAAATCTATAAAAGAAAAAAGCAAATAGACTCTTCTATTTACTTTGTAAATGGTAGTAAACCAATGGCTCTTGCTCTTTTAATTTCTCTTGCTATATGTCTTTGATGGCGAGCACAGTTACCAGTAACACGACGAGGTACAATTTTCCCTCTATCATTAATATATCTTTTTAATGTATCTATATCTTTATAATTAATGTCTTTACCAGTACACATTAAGCATACTTTCTTTTTTCGACGACCAAAATCCTTATGGTCTTTAAAATCTTTAGATACTGCCATATTCTTTTCCTCCTTTTAAAATGGTAATTCATCATCACTTATTTCAATACTAGAACCAAAGTCTGCATATGGATTAGAAGAAATATCAGTTCCACTATTTGATGATGGTTCTTCATTAAAGTCATATGGAGTTGGTTCAGAAGCATTATTATTTATTTGTTGATTATTAAAATTATTTTGAGATGACTGGTTATCTCTATCTCTTTTTGAACCAACAAATTCAACATTATCAGCTATCACTTCAGTTACATAACGTCTTTGGCCATTTTGATCTTCATAATTACGTACTTGAAGACGACCTTCAATTGCTACTTGACTACCTTGTGATAGGTAATTTTTTACATTTTCAGCTTGCTTACGCCATACAACAATATTTATAAAGTCTGCTTCTCTTTCTCCTGCTTGATTAGTGTAGGTTCTATTAACAGCTACTGTAAAGCTTGCAACTGCTGTATTATTCCCTGTATAACGTAATTCAGGATCACGAGCTAATCGACCGATTAAAAATACTTTATTCATAAATACCTCTTTTCTTAATCGTCTACTCTAATGATTAAATGACGTAAAATATTCTCATTTAAACGAGCTAAACGATCAAATTCAGAAATTGCTTCATTATTAGCTGCCACTACATATAAGAAATAATAACCATTCTTATATTTCTTTATTTCATAAGCTAACTCTTTTTGTCCTATTGTTTTTTCTTCATTAATTTTACATTTTCTATCAGTTAAAACTTTCTTTAGATTTTCAGCTTCTTTTTTTATAGTTGCCTCCTCTAAATCTGGTTTAACGATAAACATAATTTCATAGTTAGTCATTAAACTTACACCTCCTTCTGGACATATGACCTATTTCTAGGTAAGGAGCATTTTAAATACTCGGTAGTATTATAGCAAAAGAAAAAAGAAAAGTCTATCTTTTTCTTTAAATTTTGTTCAATACTAAAATTTATCTAATTTTTCTATACATTGAATCTAAAATGACAAATATCTCCATCTTGCATTATATAATCTTTTCCTTCGAGTCTGGCACGTCCGGCTTCTCTAGCTTTTAATTCACTACCATATTTTATTAAATCTTCATAAGAAATCACTTCGGCTTTTATAAAGCCTTTTTCAAAGTCTGTGTGAATAATACCAGCACAGGATTTAGCATTCATTCCCTTTTTAAAAGTCCATGCTCTTACTTCATCAGGACCAACTGTAAAATATGTTGCAAGTCCTAATAAGTCATAAGTTGCTGCAATCAAAGAGTCTAAACCGCTTTTTTCTAAGCCAAGTGCTTCTAGCATTTCTTTAGCATCTATACTTTCTAGTTCACTTATTTCTTCTTCTACTTTGGCACTTATTTCAATTACTTTAACATTTTCTTTACTTGCATATTCTTTAACTTTTTTTACATAGAGGTTATCATTTCCTAAATCGTTTTCATTAACATTTGCTAAATATATTAGAGGTTTTTCTGTTAGAAGATTAAAACTTTTTATTAAAGATTTTTCTTCTTTAGTTAATTCTAATAGTCTTATTGGTTTATTTTCTTCTAAAGTTGTTTTTAATTTTTCTAGGGTTTCATATTCTAAAAGTTCCTCTTTGTCTTTACTCATTTTAGCTTTTTTACTAATACGATTTATTCTATTAGTTACTGTTTCTAAGTCTGCTAAAGTCAGTTCTAAGTTAATTGTTTCTATATCTCTTATAGGATCAACATTTACATCTACATGAATAATATTATTATTATCAAAACATCTTACTACTTCACAAATAGCATCTACTTCTCTTATATGAGATAAAAATTTATTACCTAGACCTTCTCCTTTACTCGCTCCTTTAACAAGACCTGCAATATCGATAAATTCATAACTTGTATAAATTGTTCTTTTAGGGTTATACATACTAGATAATTTATCAATTCGTTCATCTTTAACATTTACTATGCCAACATTAGGATCAATTGTTGCAAAGGGATAGTTTTCTGCTAAAATATGTGTTTTGGTTAATGCATTAAATAACGTACTTTTACCTACATTTGGAAGTCCTATAATTCCTGCTTTTAAACTCATAATATTACCTCTTTTCTTCGATAGTATTATAGCATTGTTTTATGTAATTTAAAAGAAAAAATACCTTACGGTATTTAAATTGTAGCATATACTCCTGGACCTAATGGGAGTCCTATTAAGTACCATCCAATTATTAATAAAATCCAAGTTACAGATATAATAGCAAAATAAGGAAGAAGATATCCTATACTTTTATGAATTGTTATAGGTTTTGTTTTATCTTGATTATAGATATTTAGATATCCTATATAAATTGCAAAACAGGCAAGTAATGGCGTTATTCCTGCAGTTATAGATGTTCCTGCTCTTAGTATGAATTGGGCAAAAGGAGCTGAGATATTTGATTGCATAAAAGCAGGTACCATGACTGGAGCAAATATTGCCCATTTAGCACTTGCTGTTGGAACAAAGATATTGGCTATACCTATCATAATAATAGCAAATATTATCAGAGGTAAGCCTGTAAAACCAATATTTCCTATAGCATTAGCACACCAAACTGTTATGACAGTTCCTATATTTGTTTGTTTAAAAACTGATGTAAATTGTGAAACAACAAAGATAAGCATTAATATTTCTCCCATAGGAGCAAAGGTATCTTTACATCCATTAATTATATCTTTGTCATTTTTTATAGTCTTAGCACCTATTCCATATGAAATACCCACTAAGGTTAAAAGAAGTGCCATCATGTAAGTAAATCCATCTTGAAAATAAGAATTTGTTCCAAATAGTTGTCCTAAATATGTATCTTCTTCCATATCTAGAAGCATACCAGAATATGGTAAATCCGGTATAATCATATATATAAATAATATTATAACAATAATAGCAGTAATAATTGCTGCTTTAAGACCTCTTTTTTCTCTTCTTTCTTTTTCTATTTTTTGTTGTTCTAATTCTTTAGGATCTGTTATTACTAATTCCTCTGTTTTTGATAATTCCTCTTTTTCTTTATATTTACCAATACGTGGTGCTATTATCTTTTCAATTATAATGGTTCCTACTATTGATAAAATAAGAGAAAAGGCAATTATAATAAAAAGATTAGATGTAAGACTAATATGGGCATTTGAATCTATTAGTCTTGCGGCTGCTGTTGTATCTGGTATTAAATTTACTTCCATACTACCTACAAAGATAGAAACACCATAACCAAAACTAACACCTGCAAAAGCTGATATTATTCCTAAATATGGATTTCTATTATTTAACATAAATAGCAAAGCTGATATTGGTATTAATATAACATAACCTACATCATTTATTAATGAGGATATAGTAGCTAAAAATATAATTATAAAGGTCAATATTCTCTTATCTATTTTAATTAAGCTTTTTTTGCATAAAGTATCTAGAAAACCTGTAGATTTAGTTATACTTAAACCAAACAAGGTTAATAACAACATTCCAAGAGGTGCAAAACTTAAAAAGTTGGTCATTGCATTACTAAAGATATACTTCATTCCATCAAAATTTAACATATTTTCAACTGTTACTAATGTGCTTTCTAACTCATTTGTAGTTGTACTTATAGTGCTATAAGTAGCTTGCATTTGAAAAACAGATAAAATTGCACTTAATATAATTACAATAAAAGTAAGAATCAAGAAAACGGTTATAGGATGAAAGTAGAATTTTTTTAATTTTAATTTTCTTTTGTTACGCATCATTTTTCTCCTTTTCTATAACCTTTTTAATTTTCTTATTAAATTCTATGCGTGGCATAAAAATTAAGCGACCACAACCCATACATTTTAATTTAATATCAGCTCCTAGTCTCACTACTTCCCAATTATTACTACCACAAGGGTGTCCCTTTTTTAAGATCACTTTGTCACCTATATTATATTGTTTATTTTCCATTACGAACCTCCATATGTGTTTGAGGAAATTTAATATTTCCTTTAGCTAACGCAGTTTGGAAGTCTCTTCTCATATTTCTTTGAATATCAAAATCTGATCCTGACTTAGTTTTAACTGCTACTTTATATGTTACTGAATTTTGGTCTACCATTTCAACACCCCATAGTTCTGATTTACCTTTTAAGTTTTTATAGGTATTATCTATGTTTTCCATAGTTTTTCTAATAATAGATTCTACTTTATCTAAATCATTATCAGAATCTACTGATATAGTTATTTCAGCTAGTGATGGATTTAAGCTATAATTAGTTACTTCAGTAATCATATGATTGGCAATGATTTGTACAGCACCTTTATAGTCTCTTATTCTTGTAGTTTTAAGTCCCATTTCTATGACATCTCCACGGAACCCATTAATCATTACATTATCACCAATTTCAAATTGATCTTCCATAACAATAGAAATACCAGCAATAAAGTCTTTAGCTAAATCCTGAAAAGCTAAAGTTAAAACTGCTGCTACAATTCCTAGTCCTGCAAATATTTTACTAACATCTAAACCAAAACTACCTAGTATTATTAAACTGGTTAAAAATATTATTATATATTTTAAGCAATTGTTAATAATACTCAAAGTTGTGTTTACTCTTTTTCTACTTTTAGCACTAAGATGTTTATTATTTAAAGCTCTATTAATCAAAAAAGTCAAAATTTTATAAAATATATATGCAAGTCCTATATAAATTATAGGTCTAACTATATAAATAAATATGTCTGTTTTAAAAAATTCTTTCAAAGAGAAAACCTCCTTTACTTATCTAAGTGCATAATTTCCAATATTCTTGATAAATCATTAGCATTAGTAAAACTTATTTCTATTTTGTTATTTTTTATTTTTACTTTAGTACCTAATTTATCACATAAGTCACTAACTAAATAAGAATATTCATTATCTTTATTTTTAGGTTTTCTTTCTTTTAATTCTTTTTTACGATGAAATTCAGCATTTGATGTTGTTAATTCTTCTAGTTTTCTAACACTTAAATTTTCAGAAATAACTTTATCTGCCAAACTTATAGCCTGTTCTTTATCTTCTAACTTACTTAGAACTCGAGCATGTCCCATAGTAATTTCACCTTTTATAACTTCATCTTTTATTTCAGATGGTAATGTTAATAATCCTAACATATTAGTAATGTGACTTCTTGATTTACCAACTTTTTTAGCTAACTCTTCTTGAGTTAAGTTTAATTTTTCTTTTAATGAATTGTATGCTTCTGCTTCTTCTAAAGCACTCAAATTTTCCCTTTGAAGATTTTCAAGAAGGGCTATTTCCATCATTTCTTCATCACTAAACTCTTTAACTATGGCAGGAATAGTAGTAAGCCCCGCTATTTGTGAAGCTTTAACTCGACGTTCTCCAGCAACTATTTCATATCCCTTAATGCTTTTTTTAGCAATAATTGGTTGAAAAACACCATGTTCTTTAATAGATGAAGCAAGTTCTTTTAAACTCTCTTCATCAAAGTTTTTACGTGGTTGATAAGGATTGCTTCTTAGTTCATTTAAAGACAAATTAATTACTTGATCTTTTGGAGTATTATTAATAATACTTTCTTCTACTTTTGTCATATTTAAAGGTTCGTTATTAAATAATTCTTCTAGACCTCTTCCTAAAGCTCGTCTTTTACTTTCCATTACGATCAATCACTTCCTTTGCTAGGTTTAAATATGCTTCTGATCCCTTGCTTTTAGGATCATATACAATTATAGGTTCACCATGTGATGGTGCCTCTGTTAGTCTTATTAATCTTGGTATTATTGTATTATATACTTTTTCTTTGAAAAATTTTCTGATATCATCTACTACTTCAAAACCAAGATTTGTTCTTGAATCTAACATTGTTAAAAGAACTCCTTCAATATCAAGATTAGGATTTAGTTGCTTTTGAGCCAATCTAATTGTATTTAGTAATTGCATTATTCCTTCTAAGGCAAAAAATTCACACTGTACAGGAATAATAACAGAATCACTTGCAGTTAGGGCATTAGTTGTAATTAATCCTAATGATGGTGGACAATCTATTATTATGAAATCAAAAAACTCATCTTCAAGCTCTTTTAGATGATATTTTAATTGAGCTCCTTTTGCAAATCCTGGTTCGCTTTGGCTTTTTTCAAGCAACTCAATATCAAGACCTGCTAAGTTTATTGTTGCTGGTAAAACATATAATTTTTTGTATTTTGTTTTTATAATAGCATCTTTTGTACTACATTTATTAGTTAAAACGTCATAAACACTTAGGTTTATATCTCCCTTATTAATTCCAACTCCTGTAGTGGTATTACCTTGTGGATCTAAATCTATTAATAATACTTTCTTTCCAAGAAATGCTAAAGAGGCAGAAAGGTTAATGCTGGTTGTTGTCTTGCCTACTCCACCTTTTTGATTAACTAAAGAAATTACCTTTGCCATTTTATCACTCTCTTCTTTTATTTGTCTTAATTATTGTATCAAAAATATATGATTATGAAAAGAAATTTATCTAAAAAAGTAGATTCACTCTACTTTAATTATTTTCTTTAGCTATTTTGATAGTTATCTGATAATTATTAACAAGATCAACTTCTTCGCTGTCTACTTTAAAGCCACTTTCTTCTATTTCCTTCAAAACATCCCTTATTAAATTTATAGATTCATTTAAGTTGTATTTAGGCTTTTCATTAGTTTTAAGTTCATTATTTGTAGAGATATTATCTTGAAAAATTGGATTATTAGCAAATGGATTATTAAAAGAATTAATAGGTCCTGGAATCTTTTGTTCTTCTTTGTTTTGATCAACACCGGCCAAAAGATTGTCCATTGATGTACTAGTGGAATCTGATAAATTTTTTGTTTCTGTTCCTAAACTAAAAGGATCAACATTTGTAAAAGATGTATTCGTTGGAGCTGGTGTTTGAAATGCAGATATTTCTTTTTTATTAGAAACAATTTCTTGTTTTGGTTGCTCTTCACCATCAAATGGCGAAAAGAATTTGAAATTTGACTGTGGTTGTTCTTGACTTTTGGGAGCAACTTTTAAAAATTTATCCATATCAGTTGATGGTTTTTCTGTATTTATATCCTTAGCATTATCCTTTATTGCATTTATATCTATTTGTTTTGTAGCAGTACTTTCTAAGTTTTCGTTTATACTTGGTACATCATAGTCTATAAATTTAGGTGGTGTTGAATAATCAATTCCAACATTTTGATTGAAATCATTTTGAAAAGTGTTAAAATTTGGTTGAGAAATTGGTTCTTTTAGATCCATAGAGCTCTGTGTAGAAGCAGAAGTAGGAACCGGAGTTGGGTTTAAAAGATTTTCTATATCTTCTGCAGTTACTTCTTTTTTTGGATTTATTCTTTCCTCTAATTCTCTAACTGTTAATTTATTATCTATTACTTCTTTTAGCATTTTTTTCTGAGTGTCAGGATCTTTAGCATTTAAAAGAGATCTAGCATGACGTTCAGAAATTTGATCTTTTAATAAGGCATCTTGTACTTCATCTGTCAAAGATAATAAGCGAAGTTTATTAGCAACAGCACTTTGACTTTTCCCCATTGTTTTAGCGAGCTCTTCTTGAGTCATTTGGTCTAGTTCAAGAATTTTTTGATATGTTTTTGCTTCTTCAATAGGATTTAAATTTTTACGTTGTAAGTTTTCGAGCAAAGCTACTTTACTACTTTCTTTATCATCTAAATTTCGAATGATAGCAGGAATAGTAGTAAGTCCTGCCATGGCTGAAGCTTTGTAACGACGTTCTCCAGCTACAATCTCATATTTATTTCCAATATTACGAACAATAATAGGTTGTATAACACCATGTTCTTTAATAGAAACAGCAAGTTCTTTTAAAGCTTTTTCATCAAAAACTTGACGTGGTTGAAATCTATTAGGAATAATATCATCTAAATGTAAATATACAACTTCATTTTCTCTTGTTTCCATAAACGCTCCCCTTTATTCTTTATATTCTTTTACTAATATCATTATATCACTGTTTTTACTAGTTTGCTAGAACTTATTTTTAATTTCTAAAATTGTTCTTATGTCTTCTTTATTTGGTAAAGTAAATATTTCTTTATTATTAACATACCAATTATTTTTTTTCATGATAGTTTTAGAGTTTTCTAATTCTTCAGTAACATTGCCTTTCATAGCAAGAAAACTTCCATCTTTATTTACTAAAGGCATCGTCCATACTAATAATTTTGGTAAAGGAGCAACTGCTCTAGCAGTTACAATATCAAACTTTATATGCTGTTTTATTAAATCTTCTGCACGATTATGATATGCTTTAATGCCAGTTAAGTTTAACTTTTCTATTAAAGTATTTAGATAATTAACTCTTTTTAAAAGAGAATCTATTAAGGTTATTTCTAAATTAGGATAAAATATTTTTAGTATGAGTCCTGGAAAACCTGCTCCTGTTCCAATATCACAAAGAGTTTTTACTTTAGTTAAATCATACACTTTTGTTAGTGTAAGACTATCATAAAAATGTTTTAAGTAAACGTCTTTTTTCTCAGTTATTCTTGTTAAATTCATCGTCTTATTCGTTTCTATTAAAGTATTATAAATAATATCTAATTGTTCTAGCTCTTTAGATGTTATTTTTAAGCCTAGTTTTTCAATTTCTTTTATAAATTCTTCTATAGTCATTTAGATTCCCCCTTTTCTTTAAATATACAGATATTATAGCAATATCTGCAGGATTTACTCCACTTATTCTACTAGCTTGGCCAAGAGTTAATGGTCTAATATTTTCTAGTTTTTCTTTTGCTTCACTGGCAATATTAGGAATATCTTGATAGTTGATATCATCTGGTAAGACTTTGTCTTCTAACTCTAACATTTTATTAGCTTCTTCTAAAGACTTTTTAATATAACCTTCATATTTTATATTAATCTCTACTTCTTTTAGAACTTCTTTAGAGTAATTTAACTCTTTAAAATTAGTTAAGTCTTCAATAGAAAGTTCTGGTCTTTTTAATAAATCATATAAAGTAATACTATCTTTTAAAGGAGAAGTATTTAATTTTAACAAAACTTCATTTATCTCTTTCTTAGGAGTAATTTTAGTTTCTTTTAAAGTATTAGTTAACTCTTCTATATCTTGTTTTTTCTTTAGAAACTTATTATAAATATCATCATTTATTAGACCTATTTCATGGCCATATTCTCTAAGTCTTAAATCAGCATTATCATCTCTTAAAAGAAGACGATATTCAGCACGGGATGTTAATAGACGATATGGATCTTTTACCCCTTTAGTTACTAAGTCATCAATTAGAACACCAATATATGATTCATTACGTTTTAGAATTAATGGCTTTTTATTTTCTAGTTTTAAGGAAGCATTAATTCCAGCGATTAGTCCTTGTCCTGCTGCTTCTTCATAACCACTTGTTCCATTTATTTGTCCTGCTGTATATAGATTTTCAATTATCTTTGTTTCAAGAGTTGGTTTTATTTGTCTTGAGTCAATGGCATCATACTCTATAGCATAAGCATACTTTAAAATCTTAGCATTTTCTAAACCAGATAAACTATGAACCATTTGTTCTTGGACATGGTGAGGCATGCTTGTTGAAAAGCCTTGTAAATATAAATCATCATAATAAATACTTTCAGGTTCTAAGAATAACTGATGACGTTCTTTATCACTGAATCTCACTACTTTATCTTCAATAGATGGACAGTATCTTGGTCCTACTCCTTCAACATATCCGCCATACATACTAGATTCATTTAGATGTTCTTTAATTATTTTATGAGTTAAATCATTAGTATAGATTAAATGACAAGGTAGTTGATACTTATAGGCAAGAGCGGTGGTATTATCATATGAGAAAGTTATATCTTCACTACTACCAAGTTCTTCTTGCATCTTAGAGAAATCGACACTACTCTTTTCAATACGTGGAGGAGTTCCTGTTTTTAGTCTTAAAATATTAAAGCCTAACTTCTTTAAAAAAGGACTTAAGTAGTTACTAGCTTTTTCACCATGAGGACCGCTGTTTTTCTTTTTATCGCCTACTAATATTGTTCCTTTTAAATATGTTCCTGTTGTTAATATAACGGCTTTAGAAATTATTTCTTCGCCATCTTCTAGAATAACTCCACCTACTTTATTATCTTTAATAATAAGTTCTTTTACTAGTTCTTCTTTAATATCTAAGTTATCTTGATTTTGTAATGTCTTTAACATCTCTTTTTTATAGATAACTTTATCAGCTTGAGCCCGTAAAGCTCTAACAGCAGGACCTTTTTTAATATTTAACATTTTCATTTGTAGGGAACTCTTATCAGTATTTTTAGCCATTTCGCCACCTAAAGCATCTATTTCTCTTACGACTATTCCTTTAGCAGGTCCTCCTATGGAAGGATTACATGGCATATCGGCAATATTATCAATATTTCCTGTTACTAAAAGAGTCTTGTGGTTTAATCTAGAACTAGCAAGACAGGCTTCTATACCAGCATGACCTCCTCCTACAACAATTACTTCATAATTCATCTAACATCACTGCTTTCTATTTTAATTCTAGTACTTTTTCTTTTTTGCTTTTTTAAACTTTTCTCTAAATTGTTTTTGTCTATATAAAAAAGATAATGTTTGACCTAAGCTATGTTTGCTTGACAATCTTCTATTGCTTTGTTTATCCATAATTGATTAAATAAAATTGAATTTTTTTTTGTAATTTTTTCGTTCATTTCTATCATTATTATTTTCCTACACAAAAGTTTGAAAATAACTCATCTAATAGTTCATCACTATAACTTTCACCAGTAATTGAACCTAAAATATCAAATACTTCTTTTAAGTCTATTTCTATTATATCAACAGGTTCATCAGCATCTAAACTAACTTTAGCATCTACTAGACTTTTAAGAGCTTGTTTTGCAAGACTTAATTGTCTTTCATTGGCAAGATAAGTGTAATCATCTTCTTTAATTTCTGATAATTTAAACATACTCTTTATCTCTTCTTTTAATGGTTCGATTCCATCTAGTGTATTAGTATTAGTACTTACAATATGTTTAAAGTCTAACTTAGATTTATCTATTTTACTTGATAAATCATTTTTATTTAAAACGATAATAGGATTTTTATCTTTTACTTTATCTAAGATGAACTTATCATTTTCAGTTAATTCCTCACTAGAATTTAATACAACTATAATAAGATTAGCATTATCTATTAAAGATAGACTTTTCTCTACCCCTATTTTTTCGGCTAAGTTATCTGTATCTCTTATACCCGCTGTATCGATTAATGATAATTCTATTCCATCAAAGATAATACTTCCTTCAACGATATCTCTTGTTGTTCCTTCAATATTGGTAACAATAGCTTTATCTTCTTTTAAAAATCTATTTAAGATACTACTCTTTCCAACATTTGGTCTACCTATAATAATAGTTTTTATACCATTTTTGATAATTTGTCTTTCTTCTGATTTTTTTACTAAGTTTTGTAAGTCTTTTTCAAGATCAGTTATTACTTTTTTTAATTCTTTCTTAGTAACTTCTTCAATGTCATAATATTCAGGATAATCTATGTTAACTTCTATATTAGCTAAAACATGCTTTAATTTATTTCTAAAACTTTGAATATATTTTTTTAAAGAACCTTCTAGTGAAGATAAAGCTAATTTTCTACTTTTTTCAGTTCTACTATCTATTAAATCCATTACTGATTCAGCTTGGGTTAAATCAATGCGTCCATTAAGAAAAGCTCTTTTTGTAAATTCTCCTGCTTCTGCTTGTCTTCCACCTTGTTCTATTAATAAATCGAGAATACTAAGAGTTGTGGCAATGCCACCATGACAATTTATTTCAACAATATCTTCTCTAGTAAAGGTTTTAGGAGCTTTCATTACAGTTACTAAAACTTCATCTATATCTTCTTTTCCATTATTAATAAAACCATAGTTTATGGTATGAGACTCTACTTCAGTTAAATCTTTACCTCTAAATATTCTATTTACTAAAGATATAGAATCAGTACCACTTACTCTTATAATAGAAATGGCTCCTACTCCCAATTTTGTTGCTATTGCTACTATTGTATCAGACATTTTTCTTTTCTCCTCTTCTTATTTTGTTTTTTGTTTAACTTAGTCCTAAAGCTTTTTACTCTATTGTTGATAAATTATTATTTAAGGTACTAAATCTAGACTTGGAAGTTCTTTTATATTCCTTATATCATAATTATGAGGATTTTCATAGACTTTAAAACTTAAAATCTTTGTTTCTTCTTTATCATCTTCATAATGATTATAGTTTTGAAGAAAGCTTCTCACAGCCTTTATATAGTTATTTAATTCTTCTATATTAGTTGCTAAAGATATATTTTCATTTTCTTTCTGAAAAACCTATATAATTTTGAACTCTATTAAACTTTGGTAAAGCTTTTAATTTATTTTGTATTTTCTATTATTAAATATTGCATATAATACTCTCTTTTCCTTTTTCAGTCTTATTATTATATTGATATTTTTTTAGACTGTAAAGATTAAAGAAGGAAAGTTTTTTAATTGGTCAAAATTTTACAAAAGAACCTAATCGCGGGGCTTTATAACAACGCAGCGATTAGGTTCTTCTCCTACACTTTCAGTATAAACATATTTATCATTACTTAAAATATTATGAACAAGACGTCTTTGATATGAGTTCATTGAGTCCATTTTTACTTCTACTTTTGTTTCTTTTACTTCTTTTGCTAATTTTTTAGCAAGAGATTCTATTTTCTTATCATTTCTTTTTTTATAATCATTAACATCTATAAAAAATTGATAATTGTTACTATTTATTTCTTTAGCTAAAATTGCATTTATTATAATTGTTAAAGCTTTTAAATTCTTACCATCTTTACCTATTAATAAAGCATCATTAGTAGAATATAAACGATATGTTGGAGTATCATTATTAACTGTTATTTCTATTTCTACATCAAAGCCCATATCTTTTAAAAGACTCTTTATTATTTTTTTTAGATACTCTTTTACTTCCCTTTTTTCTAATACTTCTATTTCTATTTTTTTTGATAAAAGTGTTTTCTTTTCTTCTTTAATATTTATTATTAAATTTTCTTCTAGTTCTTGTAAATCTATTTTAGCTTTAGATACTGCTTCTTCATAATTTTTGCCAGTATAACTGTGTTTACTTAGCATGTTTTTCCATCCCCTTCATTACGACAATATTTTGAACAATAGCAAAGATATTACCTACTGACCAATAAATACCCAATGCAGATGGCATAAAGAAAGCTGTTATTATAATTATCACACTCATCATAATAGGCATCATCTTCATTGATGGATCACTTGCACTATTACTTGTTGTTTTAAACATAAAAATAGTTGATGCACCAATTATTAGAAGAAGAATTATATACATATAGAAAGTTTCACTTGAAAATCCTACTAATGGAGTTGTTCCTAATTGAATTCCTATAAAGTTTTCTTCAAATATTGCTGGTACTCTGTTAATAGCTTCTAGGAATGCAAATAATAATGGTAATTGAATAAAGGAAATTAAACAACTTGTTAAGGGGTTAAAATTGTATTTTTTATAAACCATCATCATTTCTTGATTTTGTCTTAACATAGAATCTTGATCAGTTTTTCCTTCGTATTTCTTTTTTATTCTTTCCAATTCAGGAGTTGCTTTTTTCATCATTTCACTCTGAACTGCCATTTTTCTTGTAAATGGAAATAATATTAATCTTATTATAATTGTTATGATTATAATGCTAAGGGCGAAAGAACCTATATATTTACCTAATGTTAAAATTAAAAATGCTAAGGGTTTAACAAAAATTCCTGTCCATAGTCCATCGTATTCTGTTGATGTTGGAGTAAATTCAGTACATTTTGGCAAATCTTTTAATTTTACACCATTTTCCTTATATAATTTTCTTGTTTGTTCATTTTCTGGCTGACAAAGAATATTTTCTGTTAATGATTGACCTGTCTCCGGATTTTGAACTGCTTTATTATCTTTATCTACTAAAGTTGTTGTACATCCTGTTGCTAGAAATAGTAACATTACTACAATGATGATTTTTGATTTTATTTTTCTTTTCTTCATATAATGCTCCTTACTTAATTTTATCTAATAAATATTGTAAGCTGTTTGATAGTTCTTGATAATTTAGTTTTAAACAGCTATTTCTTATTATTATAATACAATTATAGTTTTTTTCATAGTTTTTGTTATAGTTTCTTATAATTGCCCTAACTTTTCTTTTTAAATTATTTCTAATATGAGCCTTCCCTACTTTCTTAGGAACGGTTATTCCATATTTAGTAGGAGAATCTTTCTTTTCTTTAAAAAAGATTACGAAGTTATAGTTTTTAATCTTTTTACCTGTTTCTATTACTTCATCAAAGACTCTACTTTCTTTTACTATGTACTTCTTGTTCATCTAATCACGTCCTAAAGTTAAAAAAACACTGCAAAAACAGTGAATTTTATTTTACTAATTCTTTGCGTCCCTTCTTACGACGACTATTTAAAATATTACCAGCACTTGCTTTACGTGCGAAGAATCCATGCTTCTTTGCTCTTCTTCTTTGGTTTGGTTGATATGTTCTTTTCATTATAACACCTCCAGACTTGAAATCTACATTATTATAATAGGTAGTGCATACCTTTGTCAAGGAATTATTTTAACGACTTCTACCTTTTTTTCTTTGTACTCATTTGTATCATTATTATTATAATTAAAGATAATTCGCCGAAGTTTGACAGTTTTAGTATTTGATAATTTTGAAACGGCCCTTATAGTATAAGGCTTTTTTTATGTCAAATTTTTCTATTTTTATGTTGTATATCTTTGTATATCGTATTATAATCATATTAGGATGTGATTATATGTTTCTTAAACAAAGTAAAAGTCATAATAGAATATATCTTTCTTTTGTCCAAGGTTATAGAGATGAATATGGCAAAATAAAACATAGAACTATTAAAAAGATAGGTTACCTCGATGAATTAGAAAAACAATTTGATAACCCTATTGAACATTTTAAAAATATCGCCCAAGAAAAAAATAACAATGAAATAATTGAATATACCATCAAAAATCTTAATACAAAAACTATTGATGAAAATGTTAGTTCTAAAAATCTTGGGTATATTGTATTAAAGAAAATTTATAAAGAACTACAAATAGACAACTTTCTTAGTAATGAACAAAAAAAATTAAAAATAAAATATGATTTAAATAAAATATTTGAATTACTAATCTTTTCTAGAATATTATTTCCTGCAAGTAAAAATGAAACATTTAATAACAAAGATGTCTTCTTCGAAAAATTTGATTTTTCATTAAAAGACTTATATAGAAGTTTAGACTATTTTAATGGTTTTAAAGATAATATTTTAAAATTAATTTGGGATAATACAAAAGATAAATATAATAGAGATACATCTATTTCTTATTATGATACTACAAATTATTATTTTGAAATATCTTATAATGATGAAGATTTGATTGATGAAAATGGTACTATTTTAGAAAAAGGTTATAGAAAGAAAGGCCCATCAAAAGAACACAGAAAAACTCCAATTATAAGTATGGGACTATTAATGGATAAAATTGGTATTCCCCTTTCTTATGATTTATTCCCAGGTAATGAGTCTGAAAAACTACAAATGAGACCTGCTTTAAATTCTACTAAAGCAAAGTATGGAATTGAGAGAACTATAATTGTCGCTGATCGTGGACAAAATACTAGTGATAACTTAGTATTTATTGCCGGTAAAAATGATGATGACCATACTAATCATGATGGTTATGTATATGGTCAAAGTATTATTGGGGCTGATAAAGAATTTAAAACATGGGCTATATCACAAGATGGTTTTATTAATGATTATGTTTATGATGAAGATGGAAATCTAGTTACTTATAAAGAAAGAATTGAAGATGAAAATGGGAAACTTCTAAGATATGAAGAAAAGCCTGTTATCTTTAAGCATAAATCTAGAGTCTATGCTAAAAAAGTTAAAATTAAAAAAGATAACAAAAGAAAAGTTAATTTTACCATCTACCAAAAACAAATGATTTACTACTCTAAACAGTATGCTGATAGACAAAAACATGAAAGAGAAAATGCTGTTAAGAAAGCGAAAGATTTAATTGAAAACCCAGGAAAATATACTCAAGCCGCTTCTTATGGCTGTACTAAATATATTAATAACATTAGATTTGATGAAGAAACTGGCGAAATTCCTAAAGGTCTTGAACTATCACTTAAACTAGATAAGATTAAAGAAGAAGAAAAATTTGATGGCTATTATTCTATTGTTACTAGTGAAAAAAATTTATCTGATAAAGAAATCAGAGATATTTATAAAGGTTTATGGAAAATTGAAGAATCCTTTAAAATAACTAAATCGAATTTAGAAACTAGACCTGTATATGTTTGGACTAAAGAACATATAGAAGCTCATTTTCTTACTTGTTTTATCTCTCTCGTTATTATTAGATTATTAGAGTATAAAACCAATAGAAAATATTCTACTAGAAAAATGATTGATTCACTTAAAAAATTTAATAGTATTAATATAGAGCATGATATATACTTACAAAATTTTTATAATGATATTATTAATGATTTTGAGAAAATATTTGATATCAGCTTATCCAGAAAATATCTTACATTATCCGAAATTAAAAAAAATTTAAATTTTTGAAAATAAGCTCGGATATACAACATTTAAAAAATGAGGAAACCTATATAGAATAAGGGGTTCCTCATTTTTACTGTCAAAGTCAAGTTATCATATTTATTCACGTTTGACAATATGTTTTTTTCTTTTTTTGCTCGTTTTTAATGAATTTATAACGCAATTTCTAAAGTATCTTGTAACTTTTCTTTAAATTCTTTTCTTTTTTCTTTTGAGTGTATAGTTTCTATTTTAAATGAATCGCCAAACAATTCTTTTCCTTTGTAGATAGCCTCCCAGTCGTTTGGTGTCTTTAAAATAAAGGTTGTAATATCTTTATAAAGATTATCATTATTTTCTAAAATCTTTTTTAATTGAAATAACATTTTAGGTATTTCCTTATATGTTGGATCATAGCTTAAAGAATAATACCTTTTTACTATGTCATACATTTCATCACTACTAGTAAAAACTTTTCCAGATAATATAGTTGCTACTTGTTCAAATTTTAAATTAATAAATAATTCATTATTATTATTTAACTTTTCTTCAAATTTATTAAAAATCATACTAGAATTTTTAAGATTACTTTCTTTAGGGTGCGTATAGTGTTGTGTCATTTTTATATTTACACCATGTCCCATTAAAATAGCTAGTTCTTTTTCAGTTAAATATTTATTCTCATGGTATTCAGCAGTACACCAACTGTGTCTTAACCCATGTGGTGTAACTTCACCTAATGCGTTTTTATCTCTAAAATCACACCAAATTTTATATGGTGTATCAGGGTGCATTATTTTACCAAATCTACTTAATAACATATTATCAGGTGGAACATAGTCTTTACCGTACCTTTCTACAAATTTATTAATTAATTCTTCACGGTATTTTAAATATACTTTAGCAATATTTATAACAAATGGTGGTAACGTAATCACACGTTCGCCATTTTCTGTTTTTGTTTCTTTTTCATAAGTAGTACCTTTTCGTTTAGTACTAACTACATTATGACGAACAGTAATTGTATTGTTTTCAAAGTTAAAATCTTCTACGTGTAATCCGACTAGTTCGCCTTTTCGTACACCAGAACATACAAGAATAGCAATAACGTATTTATCTCTAATGTTTTCGTCTTTTAATTTATCTAAAACATTATACATTTCTTCTAAATCATAAATTTTAGTTGTTTTTGTTTTAAATTTTGGTGGCTTTATATTTTTCATGGGGTTACGTTCTATACCGTTCCAGTCTTTACAAATATTAAAGAAAAGATTAACAACATTATAAATACTATTTTGATATTTAGTAGAAATCATTTTATTAGGATTAGTTTTATTTGGAGTTTCTTTTAAGCCATTAACAAAGGCTTGCAAATCATCTGTTTTATTTTCCATTTCTTGCATGGTAAAATTATAAACTGGAGGTGTATTTCATGGAAAAGAAACAAGTAAAGAAAATTGTAGCAATGGGAGTATCTTTAGTAGTTCTACTTATT
>CALVTA010000004.1 GCA_944359735.1 uncultured Bacilli bacterium
ACTCCTACTATTGCTATTATTAATAGTATCATTAGTCCTATTATCACTATCTTTCTTCTTGTCTTTTCCATAGTATAAACACTCCCTTTTATTATTCTAACTATCTATCAATATATTATCATACAAAGTATTTTTTAGCAATTCGATGATAACTAATCTTGTAAATACACTATTGTTTTATATTAGAATCCATAAAGTAAATTAAAATTTCATCTAAAACATAATAATATTCTTCTTTTACTTTTAAATAGTCATTATCCTCATATAACACATTATTTTTAACTAAATCTTTATAATTGAATAAAGTATCAATACCTATGTTATATTTATCTTTAAATTCTTTTTTATTTATTCCTATATTAGTTCTAAATCCTAACATAATCTCATAAAAAATTCTATCTTTAAATGTAACAGTCTCTTTATCTAAAACAGTATTTCCTTTAATATAATTATTAATACTCCTAGTATTAGTATATCTAATATTATCTATATATCCACTAGCTCCTACTCCAAAACCATAATATTGTTTATTATACCAATACTTTAAATTATGCTTTGATTCAAAAGATGGTTTAGCGAAATTTGAGATTTCATAATGAATATAACCTTTATTTTTTAAAGTTTTACAAATCATGTCATACATTTTTCTGTCAATATTTTTATCTATATTTCTTATGCCTTTTATTTTTAATTTAGTATGGTCTTCTATAATTAAAGAATAAGTAGAAATATGAGAGATATCTAACGATAAAAGAAAATCTAAATCTTTTTTTAAGTCATTAAAAGATTCATTTTTAAGTGCATATATTAAATCTAGATTTATATTAGTTATCCCTACTTTCTTAAGATTATCGACACATTCTGAGACTGTTTTTTTATTAGTGTATCTTTCAATAAAGTCTTGTAATCTTTTATTAATCGTCTCTAAACCAATGCTTACCCTATTAACACCAAACTCCTTTAATAGTTTTATTTTATCTAAACTTAAACTATCTGCATTGGCTTCAAAAGTGATTTCACAATCACTACTTAATTTAAATATTTTTAGAATATTAAATAATTTTTTTAATTCTTTTATGCTAAGACTGCTAGGAGTTCCACCTCCTATATATAAAGAGGTAATTATTTCTCCTCTATAATTTTTTTTAATTTCTTTATCTAAAGATATTAGATAGTCATTAACAAATTTCTTATTATAAAATACTTTACAGAAATCACAATATGCACAAATATAGTTGCAAAATGGAATATGAATATATATTGCATCAACAATATCTCTCATAATATCACCTAGAAATAGAATACTTTAAAAAGAAAAAAGAAGCAAGAAAACTTGCTCTAAAAATTAATTATACTTCTTTAAAAACTCTTCTTTATATTCTAAAACTCTATCTTCTTTAATCGCTTCTCTTAATTCTTCTGTTAGTCTAATTAAAAATCTAATATTATGAATGGAAAGAAGTCTACCTCCTAACATCTCACCACTATTTAAAAGATGTCTAATATAAGCTTTGCTATAATTCTTACAGGTATAACAGTCGCAAGTGTCTTCTATGCTTGTAAAGTCTTCTTTATACTTGGCATTATTTAAATTAATTTTGCCATTTCTTGTAAAAGCTTGTCCATGTCTTGCAATTCTAGTAGGTAAAACACAATCAAAGATATCTACGCCACGAATCACACCTTCTATTATATCGATAGGTTCTCCTACTCCCATTAAGTATCTAACTTTATCTTCTGGTAAATATGGTGTAGAGTATTCTATTGCTTTGTACATATCTTCTTTAGACTCGTTATCATTAGCAACTCCACCGATACTATAACCATCAAAGTCTAGTTTAACTGTTGAGATTGCTGAGTATTTTCTTAAATCTTTATATGCTCCTCCTTGAACAATTCCAAATAAAGCTTGTTTTTGATTATTATGAACTTCTTTGCCTCTTTTGGCCCATCTAATAGTTCTTTCAACACTATTTTTTAAGTAGGTGTAAGAAGCACTAGCTGGTGGACATTCATCAAAGGACATAGCAATATCACTATCTAATTTATTTTGTATTTCAATTGACTTTTCAGGAGTTAAAAATAGATTTTTCCCATCTATATGACTTTTAAAATGAACACCTTCTTCAGTGATGTCTTTCTTTTTATTTTTAGCAAGAGAAAAGACTTGAAAGCCACCACTATCAGTTAAAATAGGGCCATTATAATTCATAAATTTATGTAGTCCACCTGCTTTAGCAATTAAATCTTCTCCTGGTCTTAACCAAAGATGATATGTATTAGCAAGAACTATACCTGCTCCTGCTTCTTTTACTTCTTCGGGAGATAATCCTTTAACTGTTGCTTTTGTACCGACAGGCATAAACATAGGGGTTTCATAAGTGCCATGATTAGTTTTTATTATGCCCAATCTTGCTTTTGTATTTTTGTCAGTTTTTAGTAAATTATATTCTATTTTCATTTAATACTACCCTCTTTTTTGTTTTTGATATACAAGTGGTGATGATGCAGTCTTTTCTAGAATATTATTGTTAATATCATAAACAATTCCTTCACTCAAATTATATCCTTCGTAATAATAATTAAATTTCTCATTGTTCCCTAAACCTAAAATCGCTTGACCTAAAGGACTGATGGCTTCTATATAATCACTACTTAGCTCAGTAGAAACAGCATGATTAATAATTTCAACTCTTCTATTTTGAACCTGGCCATTTTCAAAAGTAAAAATGCTTACCTTACTACCAATACCAACTTTCTGATTTGTAGGTGGAGGTGCAATAGTAGCATTTCTCAACAAAGTATCAATATCCATTAATCTAGCGTAAACAATTAGAATATTAGAATAGACACTTTCTTCTTGAGAAATCAAACTATTATCAATTTCTATAATTTTTCCAACATAACGTTTTGTTTCTTTTCTATCATCTATAACATAATGATATTCTTCTTTAATATAATCTCCTATTTTTTTGTTAAATACCTTAGATATCATTATGCCATTAGCATTTATTTTTTCTGTAAGATTACAATCATCATCATCAACTATTGTACATTCTTCTATTTTACCATTTGTCATTTCTAATTTAATAGTAGTACCTACCATTATTTTATCTTGATATTTTTTTAATCTTAATAAGGAATTAGTAAGTCTCATTCTTTCTTCTTCTAATAATTTATACTGGCTAGGAGTAATTTCATTTAATCTATCTGAAGTTTTTATATTATTAATTTGATATGGATTTCTTCTCCATATTCTTGAACTTTCAGCAATTCTAGCAGACTCTGATTTTGACATAATAAAGTAAACATCATTTTTAGATCTTTTTATAATTTCTACAATTTTGCCTGTAATAGTTACAGTATTTTTATTTTCTTTTAATAGAGTATATGAAAAATTTTCTCCTTTCCTTTTTCCAAGAACACTTTGACCTAAAGGACTTTTTATACTAATGTAACAATTATCTTGTTCAAAGCAAGATCCTTCTAATCCTAGTAAAGTTTGTACTAAAGTACAAACTTGTTTTTCTCCAGTTTCGCTGTATTCAAAAACAAATTTAGTTCCATATTCTATCTTACTGTTATTAATATCATAAATAAATTCACTTGTTTCTAAAGCTTCTTGGTAAGCTTCTTGACGTTTTTTTTCTAATTTATAACCATTTTCTTCTAAATTTCTGTCTACAAAATTTATAAAACCTGGTTCTGGCGTGCTTTTTTCGCAACTCTTAAAATAATTTTCATAGTTTGTTATATTATTTTGTGTTGTAATAATTCCTCTTCTTAAAGCTTGTACTTGTTCTGGTATTAATATCATATAAACTCCCCCCATTAATGTCCTTGTTATAATATCATAAAATATATTGTTAGTAAAGTTATTTGCTACGGTTATTTTCATTAACATAATCAGGACTTTTAAATTCAATAAACATTAATCTTTTTCTTGCATTTTTTACTTTTTTAGTAAGTTCTAAAGACATTTCTCTTAATTCTTTATCAAGAAGGTAAGCTCTATATTTGTTTTTTACTAGTTGTCTAAATTTTTCTATTTCGTTTAAAGCTTCATGATAGGCTGTTCCTGTATCATCATCACTTGCTAAATAAAAGTTTACTAGTTTTAGTAACTTTAAATATTTCTTATAAACTTTATGAGTAATGAACACTTTTTGAATTTCTAGATTATAAACAGATATAGTTTTTTTACGAATACTTATATTTAGTTCTTTACCTAGTTTTAACTCTCCGTTATAAGAGTAACTTTTTTCTATTATCATATAATTAGTCATTATTCTTATCTCCTTTTAATAGATCAGGACGTCTTTCTCTAGTCCTTTTAAAGCTTTCATTATAACGCCATTCCCTGATCTTCGCATGATCTCCATTTAACAATACTTCTGGGACCTCCATTCCCTTAAATACTCTAGGTCTAGTATATGCAGGATAATCTAGTAAGTGATTATTAAAAGAATCTTCAAGGTGTGATTTTTCACTTATAACTCCTGGGATTAATCTTATAATAGAATCTACCAATACCATTGCTGGTAATTCACCTCCTGTTAAGACATAATCACCTATGCTAAGTTCCATATCTACTATTGAACATATTCTTTCATCAAAGCCTTCATAATGACCACAAATAATTATTAGATGTTCTTCTTTAGATAAATCGTAAGCAATGTTTTGTTTATAAGGAATTCCTGAAGGTGTCAATAAAATAACTTTTGTCTTTTTTTTTCTTAAACTTTCTACACAATCAAATATTGGTTGTGGTGTTAAAACCATCCCTGCTCCACCTCCATAAGGGGTATCATCTACTTTTCCATGTGGGTCTTTAGTATAATCTCTAAAATTATGTAATTTAATCTCTACTAAATTATTACTAATTGCCCTTTTAATAATAGATTCATCAAATACCCAATTAAACATATCAGGAAATAAAGTTAATATATCTATTTTCATAACTACCTCCACTAATTTAACCTATTCTTTTGTCTCCTACTAATACTCTTAAATTATAAATTGCATTATTATCTATTTTTTTAGATGAAAAACTTATACAATAGTCTTCTAATATATAAAAATCATAGCCGTATTCAAATAAACATAAAGCAGTTTTTAAAATACAAGCATTGGTGTCTAATCCACACAAATATATTTGATTAATTTTTTCTTTATAGTCCTTAGTGTCAATTGCAATAGAAACTCCTGGTTCATTTTTCTCCTATAGGAGTTTAACTATAACTTCTTTTTTATTACTATCTATTGTTACAAAATCTTTATGATAAGGAACTAATACTTCATTGTTATCTATTAATAGCCTAAGTATCTTATAATTATTACCAGTCTCTTCTATATCAAGAATCTTACCATCTATATTATCAGTAGTTTTAAGTTTATAAGTTATAAGTTCACTATCTAAAATATCTTCATTACTAAGATTAAATTCATCTTTAGATTTATAGACTTTCTTACCTTTTAAGAACAGAACATCATTTATATTGTTATAGCCTTTAAAAATTACCATATCATATTCTTTATGAACCCTATAGCTAGTTATCAAATAGTTTTTATCATCTATAATCAAATTACTACCTATTTTAAATATTTCTTTTCTTTGATTTGTAGTTAAATTATCTTTAATCCTAAGTTCTCCTTTAATACCATGGGTATTAACTATTTTGCCTATATATAATTTACTCATTATCTTTATCCATTTCATAAAGTATTATAGAAGTAGCAACTGCTACATTTAAACTTTCAACTACATCATTCATTGGTATATAAATAAATTTATCACTGTTTTCTAAATACTTAGGATTAACACCATTTCCTTCATTACCAATTATAAGAGCGAAAGTTTTTCTCTCTTCATAAGATAGATTCTTAACTTCTTCTCCATATTTAACATTAGTGGCAAAAACAGGTATTTTTAATTTTTTTAAAATAGGAATTAATTTATCTATTGAATAAAACACTATGGGTACATGAAATATCATTCCTTGAGTTGCTCTTACTACTTTAGGAGAATAAACATCTACAGTATTATCTCCTATTATAATAGTATCTATATTAAAAGCAACTGCACTTCTAATAATAGTCCCCATATTACCAGGATCTTGTACTTCATCTATGATAAGAATTCTTTTACCAATAGTAGTATCTATTGTTTTTTTACATAGTCCTATCATTTTAGGTGGAGAATTCAAAGTGCTTATTTTTTTTAGGATATCTTTAGTTACTTCTATTTGTTCTGTATTTATAGGAAGTACATCTCCTTCTTCCAATAAAACTTCTTTAAGGACTCCAGCCTTATAGGCTTCTAATACTAAGTGTTCTCCTTCTACCATAAACTCACTATTAATATCACGATACTTTTTCTTTTGTAATTTATAATAGTACTTTACTTTTTCATTATCTAAACTAGTTATAACCATACTACTCCTCTTCTCCATACTTATTAGTTAGTTTACGCCATTTTTTATAATCAGGACAATTTTCTTCTACAATAGTCCAAAACTTTTTAGAATGATTTGCTTCTATTAAATGACTTAACTCATGATAAATAACATAATCAAGGCATCCTATATCTTTAGTAATTAATTCAGTGTTTAATGTTATAACATGAGTTTTAATATTACATACTCCCCATCTAGTAGTCATTTTCCTAAGTCTTAAAGTAGGATGAGGTATTTTTCTTGAAAAATTTTGGTAACATCTCTCTAAATGATCACTGAAAATACGTAAGGCTTCTTTTTTTTTCCATTTATCTAAATCAAAATCTCTACTTATAAAAACTTTATTCTCACCTAATTTAAGATTGCAAAACTCTGTATATATAATATCATATTTTTTACCTAAATAGTAAAATTCACTATTAAATTTTATCTTTTCTTTTACTTTTTTTATCATTTTTCTAATAGAATCATAATTTTCTTCTATAACACTCATTATCTTTTTATTAGAAGTTAGAGTATTACAAGTGACATATATAGTTAAATCGTCTTTAACCCTAATATAAATATTTTTAGTAGTACTTTTTTTTACTATCTCTAAATTATATGTTTCATTATCTATAGTTAAAGTCATAACATCAAATCCTGTCTCGATAAAATTAATATTTATGGTAATATGAATATGTAAAAGGAATACCTAACTTTGACATGTTAGGTACTATTTTTATTAACATTAATAATATAACTATTATTATGAAAACAAGCGCAAATATGATATAACATAGAAATTTTTAAGTTTTCTTTAGTACCTAAACAGCCAAGTATTACCAGGTAAATAATAACACAAGCGTAGCTCGAAAACAAGTGAACAAAATATATTTTTTATAATGAATGAATTCTATTTAATAGTGTTACGTTTTGAGTATGTTTTCATTTTCTCTATCTGCGTATTATAAAATTCAGTTGAAATGTTAATTTTATCTTCTTTATTTAATAACTTAGAGATATACATAACTTCATTAAATAAAGTACTAAGTGACTTACAATAATTATCAAAATTCTCTCGGCCCAAGTTTTTATAAATAGGAGAAACTTTGTTAGTAATAGCACAGTAATCTATTAACTCTCTATAATTATCTAAAAGAGGATTAATTAAAGTTATAAATTTATCATAAGCTGATTCATATGTGTTATCATCATTATTATCTTGATCAAAAATATGAATATTATCTTGTCTTAGTTTAGAAAAAAGTTTTAAAGTTTTTTCTTGGGTTCTAAATTCATTAAAGATCTTGTATTTTTCACTATAATTCCAGTGAAAAATGCTATAAAGTTCATTTTCACTTATATGAACTAGTTCATGAAGAGCACAAATATCAAGGCACATTTGAAGATGATTCTTTAACACAGGTAACGATAATATAACCTGTCGTTTATTTTGAGTGGTCCAAGCAGAATATGTAATTGCAGTACAATTATCAATATATACTATTTTACTTACAATAGATTCTATTGAATTTGAAAAACTATAATTTTTTATATTTAATTTTTCTATAATACTTTCTCCAAAACTAGAAGCAATAATTATATATTTTTTTATAAAGTTTTCTTGCATTTCCTTAAAATCCAAATAATTTTGTATTTTGTTTTCATCTGTAATTGGTTCCAAGCCAATACTCTTACATTTTTCTAAATATCCCTCTCTACTTGTTCTTATTATTTCCTTTATATTTTCATGCAAATTAGGATTTTGTAATATTACCTTATATTCATTGGAAAAAGCCTCAAAATTAAGTCCTAAAATTACATTTTTATTCTTTTTAAAATATTTATCACTTATGTTTAGAAATTTTTTTACATAAGGATAGTAGTATTTATTGTTCACTAAAGATTCTGCTATTATTTTACTTAATTTATAATTTTTATTTAATAAATAATATTTTATTAAGTTTTTAATATTAGGATTAAACTTTTTAATAAACTGATAAGTCACATCAGGAATAGAGTCAAAGAAGTAGAAAGCATCTTTAATTCTAGTAGCGATTAAGTCTTTAAAATTTTTATGATATGAACTAGCTATTAAATCTATTAGATAATCTTGATACTCTAAAAATCTCTTTTCAGGATTTAACAATCTCTCTAAATCTTTCATGAATCCTCCCATTTTTTAGTTAATTGCATTGTTTTTTCAAGCCTTTTTATAGTATCCTTATTATCATCTATAATTAAAACTGCATCTTTATAACCTTTGATTTGATATAACTCATAAATACTTTCTAAAAGATAAGTATATGAATCAAAAGCATCTTTAGAAAAGAATTTGTATAATATACTCATTCTATTAGTAATTGCCACATAATCAAGTATCTCTTTATACTCATCTAAAAAACTAGAAACTAAAGGAATAAACCTATCATAAGTAGTAGTACTCTTAGTTACACTATCATCCATATCAAAGATATATATTTGCTCTTTTCTTATTTTCTTTATAATTTTTATTGCCTTAGCTTCTGTTCTTAACTCATTAAAGATAGTTTGTTCTTGATTTATAATATCTAGACCACAATTATTATTAGTTCTTTCAAGGGAATGAATCATCTCATGTAATAACGTTAGATCAAGACTCTCCCTATTATAATTAAAGAAAAGAGGATGATAAATAAGCGTTTTATTTTTTATAGTAGTAGTAATCGCTGAGGCATTTTCTGCTTTATCTAGTATATTTCTTAAATAGTTATTTTGCAAAGAAGGGTCTACATTAAACTTTAAACCTATCTTTTCTTTCATTCTTTTACCAAAAAGAGTACTATTTAATAATTTATAATTAGAAAAATTGCAAAGACCTGCTAAAGTTTTCAATAAATGGTCTATTTTCTCTTGATCAACTAAAGGTTCAAGACCTATCTCTTTACAAGTTTCAAGATAAATTTTTCTATACTCATCAATAACTTTCATAAAATTCTCATCATTATAATATTCTTCACAAATTGAAGAAAAATATTTATAGTCTAGTTTATTAATAACACATCTATTATCTTTATAAAAGGATGACGTAATATTAAAAGCTTCTTTTATAGATACATCATATATTTTATAAGCTTGTTTATTGATATTTTTTTCTTTAGCTAAATAGTCTTTATGTTCTAGATAATATTTATATAACTTTTTATTTACTTTAGGATTAAAGCCTAAGTATTTTAAAGTATAATAACTATCACCAGGAAGAGAATCAAAAATGTAGACTGTTTCTCTTAATCTTCTAGCTATTAAATCTTTAAAACTATAATGATAGTCACTTGCTAGTATCTCTATTAGATAATCTAAATATTTATTTAATCTTTCTTCACTATTTATTAATCTATCTATATCTACCATTATTTACGATACTCAAAGTGAAAATCTAATATTTTAACCATATCCCCATCAACTACTCCCATTTTTTCTAATTCTTCATCTATACCCATTTTTCTTAATTTATTACTAAATCTCTTAATGCCTTCATCAGTAAATTTAGTCATCTTAAATAATTTCTCTACTTTTTCTCCTTTTATAACAAATACTTCTCCCTCTTTTTCGATTGTAAATGGTTTTTCTTCTTTAAATTTATATAAAACATGGGACTCAAAGGCATCATCTTCATAAAGGTTCTCTTCTTTTATTGTATCTAATAAATCGCTTAAATAATCTACTACTTTAGTAAGTCCATTACTTGTTAAAGCAGTTACCTCAAAGATTTTCTTATCTTTAACTTTTTCTTTAAATTTAACTAAATTCTCTTCTGCTCCTGCTATATCCATTTTATTTGCAATTATAACCATTGGTTTAGTAAGTAACTTTTTATTAAAGTCTTCTAATTCTCTATTAATAAGAAGATAATCTTCATAAGGATCTCTTCCTTCAGAACCAGCCATATCAATAACATGAAGAATAACTCTAGTTCTCTCGATGTGTCTTAAGAATCTATCACCTAATCCTTCTCCTTTGCTAGCACCTTCAATTAAGCCAGGAAGATCAGCCATAACAAAGGTTTTTCCATTAGAGGCCCTTACTACTCCTAAATTTGGTTTTAAAGTTGTAAAATGATATGCAGCTATCTTAGGTTTTGATTTAGACACTTTAGAAATAATAGTGCTTTTACCAACACTAGGAAGTCCTACAAGTCCAACATCAGCAAGGAGTTTAAGTTCAACTTTAATAGTCCTTTCTTCTCCTGGTTCCCCGTTTTCAGAGAAGTTTGGAGCTGTATTAGTTTGGGTTTTAAAAGCAGTATTACCTCTTCCACCACGACCACCTTTAGCAATTAAAGCTTTATCATCTTTGTGCTTTAAATCTGCTAAAATTAAACCAGTATCTAAATCAGTTACTATTGTGCCTTGAGGCACTTTGATAATTAATGGATCAGCTCCTTTGCCATGTTGATTTTTGCCCTTGCCATTTTCTCCTTTTTTTCCCTTTATTTCTTTTTGATAGCGCAGATCTAATAAAGTATGCAATCCTTCATCTACTTTAAAGATAATATCAGCACCATGCCCTCCATTACCTCCGTATGGTCCTCCATAAGGGATATATTTTTCACGCCGAAAAGCAGTACAACCATCTCCACCTTTTCCAGCAATTACTTTAAGTGTTACTTCATCTACAAACATATTAACACCTCTTTCTAAATATAAATGTATTATATCATAAGGTAAGATAAAAAACTATTAAAGAACAAACAAAATAAATTTGTTGCTTATATATGAAAAGAAGAAAAGTCTTGATTATCTTTTCTTCTTATTTTGCTTCTAAAGGATAAACAGAAACTTGTTTCTTATCTCTACCCTTACGTTCAAATTTAACAATTCCATCTACTGTAGCATATAAAGTATCATCATTACCACGTTTGACATTAATACCTGGGAATATTTTAGTTCCTCTTTGACGATAAATAATACTTCCAGCAGTTATATATTCTCCATCAGCTGCTTTCGCTCCTAATCTACGACCAATAGAGTCACGTCCATTAGATGTAGAACTCTGTCCTTTTTTATGAGCAAATAGTTGAATATTTAACTTTAAAAATTCCACTGTTCAGTCCCTCCTTACTGTATTTCTATATTTTCTTTGTATTTTAATTCTAATTCTTTAAGTAGTCTTAACATATTCTTAAGTAAGCTTTGAGTTACTCTATCATTACTTAAAACTTTAATAGTTAAGCCTTTACTACTAGCTAGATAAGTAATAGTGCTTTTATCAATACTAAGTATACCATTAATTGTTGTTGTAACAATAGAACTAACAGCACTACAAACTATATCTTTACCATAATCAGCATACATGGCATGTCCTAAAATACTTATTTTTTTAAAATAACCTTTTTCTTTTTCTACTTTTACTTTAATCATAATTAACCATTTATCTTAGTAATTTTAATTTTAGTGTATGGTTGTCTATGACCTTGAGTTTTTCGATTGCTTCTAGATTTATTTTTGTACTTAAAAATACGTATTTTTCTAGCTTTACCATTTTTTAAGACTGTACCCTCTACGGTAACATTAGACAAATAAGGTGAACCTACTTTAGAATCAAGCATTAATACTTGATCAAAAGTTACAATATCATTAGCATTTGCATTTAATTTTTCAACAAAAATTTCATCACCTTCGCTAACACGATATTGTTTTCCACCAACTTTAATTACTGCGTACATTTTTTGACCTCCTTTTTCTAACTAAAGACTCGCTTTTAAGGTATTGCTCTATAATCAACAATTTCTACCTTTTCAAGGCGGTTTACAGCATGAGGTATTTCAAGCTACAAACAATATGATTTTAGCATAAAAGCCTTGTATAGTCAAATATTTTTCTAATATTTCTTATAATTAGTTTTGCCATTTTAAAAATATAATTTATTTTTATAAATTGTCTCTTCTTTTCATTTATTCATTTAAGTATGGTAATAACTCTCTTGTAATAACAACATAACCTAAACTATTTAAATGTAAACCATCTTCAGTATATTCTTCTTTTAAATTACCATCTTCATCTGTTAAATCATCAAATAGATTAATATAATTACAAATTTCTCCATCACAATAACTTGATAATTTCTTATTTAAGGTTCTAATCTTCTTATTAGTTCTATTATTAACTGAATTATTTTCTAAAGTAGAATTTACGGGATAAATACTTTCTACATATATAGTAGCATCACTTTTATTATCTCTTATCTCTTTTACTATTTTTTTAATATTATCAAAAGTTGTATTGACAATATTTTCTGAAACCATATCAAGGTCATTAGTACCTATTAATAAAAATACCTTAGTAGGATTATATTGATAAACCCTAGTTTTCATATTATTTAAGATGTCTGTTGTCTTATTACCAGCAATCCCACTATTTACAACTGGTAAATTATCATAATACTCTTCTAAAGGATAATAATCTGTAATAGAATCTCCTAAAAATAAGAAATTATCATTAGGGTTTACTTTTACTTCATAAGGATTAGTAAAAGTAGTATTTTCTTTTATAAGCAAAGAAATACTCATAATTATAATAACTATAAGCATAATAATTATAATTATAAGACAATATTTATGTAATTTTATCTTTTCTTTAATAATATTTATATTCATAAAATCCCCCTGTTTAATTTAGTTTTTCTTAACTAAAAAATGATAAATAATTACTACTAGTATATTAATTAAAAACTTAGAAAGAATAACATCAATATGTAAGTTATCTACAAGTAGTAACAAAGATAATCCTTCTATTAAATAAAAGCATATAATAGATGTTATTATATTAGATAGTTTCTTTGTTTTAAATAAAACCATAAATAAGCAAGATAAAATATAGCCAATAGTAAAATTTAAGTAAATGTTCATATCTGTAAGATTTAATAGGTAAAAGATAAATAGATTAAGTATTGCTGTTAATATAACAAACTTATCACGATTAAACCAACTAATATGATTTGTCTTTTCAATATAATTTGTAATTAATTCTTTAAAGTTTTCATTATTACTATTAAATTCTTTAGGTTTAAAAGTTTTACTTTTAATTAGCATTTTATCTAACTTAGTTAAATCTTTTAAAGGTATAATATATCCAAGTCTACCAAACTCTTCCACAATTTGTTTTTGATGATCATTTGTATGTTCATTATATTTAGAAAGTCTAGGAGCAGCGATTACTTTCTTATGATATTTTAAAGCTGTTAAAATACTCCCTACTCCTCCATGTGTAATAATAAGTGAAGCTTCATCTATTAGTTCTTCTAATCTATCACTAGATACAGTTTTAAATATCTCCATATTCTTGCTTTTATATTTAGTATATCCAGCTTGAACTACTACTTTATCTTTAATGTTACCTTTTTCTATTTCTTTATCCAAGGCTTGCAATAATCTTTCAAAACTTTTATCTTGAGTACCTAGAGTTACCAAAATCATTAGAAACACCATCCTCCATATATAGCTTTGGGATATAATTTCATCATACTTTTCCACTGTACTATAAACAGATTAGAAATATGAAATTTATAGAAAATGGTTCCTGTAATAGTTTTAGTCTTGATATTTGCAAATGACTCTATATAGATGATTTTACTACCAAAAATACGACCAATACAGCACATCGGTCCAGCGGTATGAGCTCCTGTTGTAATAATATAGTCTGGTTGATATTTAAAGTATAGAAAAAGACTAATAAAACAGTTACTAAATAGTTTAAATGGATATGTTAATTTATGATCTTTTGTTCCATATAAAAGAAAATTGACATTCTTATATTTCTTTTTTAATTTGTTGTTAGCTTTAGTTCCCTCTGTTATTAAAGAATAATCATATTTTTTTATAATGCTGTCAAGTTGTAAAAGCTCTGTTAAATGTCCTCCTGTACTTGATATAAACATTACTTTTCTTTTCATTGTATCACTTTCTTTCAATTATTTTTTCCCAAGATTCACATATATTATCGCTGATATAGCTCTTTATTTTTTCTCTTCCATTTTTTCCTAGTTTTTTTCTTGCATCTATATCTTTAGTTAAATCTAATATTTTTTTCTCCATAGCTTTAAAGTTACGATGTTTAATTAGATAACCATCGCGTCCAGATGTTATTATTTCTTTAGCTCCTTCTGCAGAATCAAATGCAAGACAAGGCAAGCCATTACTCATCGCTTCAAGTAAGACAATGCCAAAACTTTCTGTATAACTAGTCATAATATAAATACTTGACTTTTGCATTAGTTTTTCTATTTCTTTACTATTTTTGAAACCATGAAGTGTAACATCATTTTCTAAGTTATTATTTTTGATAAAACTTTCAAGTTTTTCCCTCTCATTACCATCTCCTACGATATCTAAATGCCATCTACAATTTTTATTTTTTAAATCTAGATATATTTTTAAAAGATCTAAGTATCCTTTTTCAGGAGATAACCTTCCTACAGAAATGAAATTTTCATTAGTTAAAGAACTTTTGGTTTTAGGAATGTTCTCTAAAGCATTAGGAATGTAGACACATCTACATTTGTATGAATGCATTTTTTGTTTATAAAATTTTTGTAGACCTTTAGATACTAATACTAAATAATCAAGATTTTTAGCACTTCTAACAACATCCATAGCATATTTAATATTATCGTGATAATGATTATGCTCCCATCCTATTTTTGTAATTTTATCTTTCCCATATTCCCCTAACCATTCATTTAAAAATGTTCTTGTAGAAATTATAACATCAGCATCTGTTTTTTTTAAATATTTTCTCACACTATTAGCTCTTTTAGAATACATAAAAATACTGTTAAAGCTATCTTTAAATAGTTCTGAGAATTTAAGTTTAAAAATGTAATCATTAAAAAGTAATTTTGTCAGATGAAACCAATGAAATTTAAAGAACAAATCTTTATATTTAGAAACTTTTATTGGTAAATCCGTATCAATCAGATAAGTTATTTTAACCTTAGGATCGAATGAAAAAATTGGTTTACCATATAAATTATATATAGATACTACTTCTATTTCATATTTGTTCAGTTTAACAAGGGAATTTGCTAAAGATGTAATGGCTTTCTCAACACCACCGTAACCTAGATGTAATGCTAAAATGGCAATTTTCTTTCTCATAGGGAGCACCTCCTAGTAGTCTTAGTATATATTAAATTTTAAAATAAGGCAATTAAAGTCTTAAAATTTCAAAAGAAAAAAAGAGCCTAAGCTCTAAAAATTTTTATCTCTTAAGAATGGAGGAAAATCATAATCTGTATCATCTAATAATTCACTATCACTATCATCATCTTCTTCAGGTTCAGATTGAGGCATAGTTGCAACATATGATATTTCTTCTCTACTTCTTCTTGATGGAGCTCCATTAGAGAAAACAGGTTGTTTAGTTTCTCCTTGTTCTTTTCTTTCAAAACCAGTTGCAATAACTGTAACAATAACTTCATCCGATAAATTTTCATTAATAACAGAACCAAAGATGGTATTAATATCATTACCTGATGCAGCTCTTACAACTTCTGCTGCCTGTTCAGCTTCAAATAAGGTTAAATTAACGCCACCAGTTATATTAATAATAGCATCTGTTGCGCCATTAATACTTGTTTCAAGTAGTGGACTAGATACTGCTTGCTTAGCGGCTTCTATAGCTCTATTTTCTCCTACACCAATACCAATACCAATAATAGCACGTCCTGAGTCTTTCATAACTGATTGGACATCAGCAAAATCTAGATTAACAAGTCCTACTACAGCGATTAAGTCTGAAATTGATTGAACACCACGACGAAGTACATTATCAACTTCTTTAAATGCTTCAAGCATTGGTGTAGTTTTATCAATAATTTCCCTTAACCTATCATTTGGAATTACAATTAAAGTATCAACGTGTTTTTCTAATTCAGATAAGCCTTTTAAAGCATTATCCATTCTTTTTCTACCCTCAAAAGTAAATGGTTTTGTAACTATTGCTACTGTTAAAGCACCAAGAGCTTGAGCTATTTCGGCAACTACAGGAGCAGCTCCTGTTCCTGTGCCACCACCCATTCCACAAGTAATAAAAACCATATCTGCTCCTGCAAGTGCATCTTCTATTTCTTTTTTAGATTCTAGGGCAGCTTCTCTACCAATATCAGGTCTAGACCCAGCACCTAATCCATCTGTTAAATTAGCGCCAAGTTGAATTTTAACATCAGCCTTAGAATTATTCAATACTTGTAAATCAGTATTAGCAACAATAAATTCTACTCCTTTTACACCTGACTCTACCATTCTATTAACAGCATTGCCACCGCCACCGCCGCAGCCGATTACTTTTATTTTCGCTAATTGATCCATTTCTAGTCCATTTCCCATGATTGTATCCTCCTTAATTAGTTATCAAAAAAGTGACCAAAAAATTTATTTGTCATAGTCTCATTAATAGTATTTTTCTTTTTAGGTGATATGAAATTATCTATTTCATTAAGATCAAACATATTAATATCTTGTTCTTTTAACGTACATTTTTTATCAAAATATTTACAACTTCCAAAAACACTGGTGTATTTATTATGTCTAGCACCTAATTCTTTCATATTAAAACAGCTAGAAACCCTACCCAAAGTTTCTTCAACTACATAGTTAAAACCTGCAAGTTCACTAATACCACCTACTACAATTATATAACTTATTTCTCTTTTTGTTAAGCGATTTATTTCATTTTTTGCAAGTTTTAAAATTTCTTTTATTCTAGATTCTATAACTTCGGATATTTGCATTTGGTTTATAGTTAACTTTTTGTTTTCTTTATTTACTAACGTCACATCATCATTACTATCGGCGTATCTAGCCGAAGTTAAAGCAAATGTTTCTTTCAAAGTTTTCGCTTCTTTTAAATCTATTTTGTAAATAAAAGAGATATCCTTATCAACACTACTACTTCCAACCGGAATATAGGAGTTTTTTATCATGATTCCCTTATTAAAAACTCCTATATTTGTAATATCAGTTCCTATATTAATAATCGCTCCCATTTTACGATCAAGTTCTTTAGTTGCTACTGTGTAATAGTCTCCTTGAATATTGTAGATAATGTCTGTTATATTAATCCCTATACTTCTTACGATGTTAATAAAAGGATATATTTCATCTTTAGGAGAGGTAGCAACTACAGCTTTTAAAAAAAGTTTTTCTCCTTCTTCATCTAGTGGATTGATAACGCTAGCTTCATCATCTACTGTAAATGATATAGGTAGACAACTGACAAGTTCTCTTGTATCATCATAAGCATTTAAAACTGTATCTTTAATAACTGCTTCTATATCTTTACCTCTAACTTTATCTCCTTTTATATTAACCAATCCAGTTTCAATTGTCATATTTGCTCTATTAGCAGGAAGTGTTAATATTACTTCTTTAATTTTCATACCTATTTTTTCTTCTGTAATCTTTAAAGCTTGAAGAAGTGAATTCTTTAATTTTTTATCATCATAGATGGTATTTTTCTTTAGGCCTAATGATTTAACAGCAGTAGATGCTAAGACATAGTAATTATTATTATTAGCACTAACAACTATTATTTTTATTTCTCCATTACCAATATCAAGCCCTGTATAAATATGATTCATAGCTTTAAAACCACCTCTACTCTATATTTAATTATACATAATTAAAATAAAATTAACAAGATATTCTTAATAGAAAATTATCTTTGTTATTTTTATTAGAATTTAATTGTATATTTGATATAGCGTCATTTTAGTAAATTTTTTTAACTAAATATTTATCTTATCTTTTTTAATGATTTATATAATGGGCTTCCAAGTTCATCTTTTGAAAGATTTTGCATAGGTCCTGTGTAGCTTTTATTGTTCTCACCATCTTTAGTCAAATAATAAATTTGACAACATCTAATATTTTTATTAATTAGTATAGGCTTAACTACTTCTACTCCTAAATGCCAAAATCCTTTATAACCAATTGATCCCATTTCACCATAACTACTTATTTTAAAACCATTTCTAGCCATAGAACTTCTACCACTTATCATTGGAATTAAATTATTTGTTTCTGTCCATTCATTTGTTCTGCCCAAATATATTTCACCTGGATAAAACCATATTCCTTCCTCACCTATTTTTATTTTCTGAATAGGATTTTCTTTTTTCATATCTAAAATTGGATCAGAATAAATACCTAGTGTATCATTTAAAGTTAAATTAACAGAGTTAGGATTTATTACTATTTCATCTTGTGGATTAATCAATATATCTGGATTTTCTCCTTGCATTCTTTTTTTTATTTCTTCACCACTTAACATTCCTGATGTATATGTCCCACATGATATATTGTTTGTTATTTTTCTTATAGTTTGACAATGATTTAAATTGGGAAAAAAAGAAAGATTGGCAATTTTAATATCTGGATAAATAATAATTGGTTTTGTGGCAATTATGCTTAAGATTAAAGGTCCATTAAAGTTTTGTGTCTTATATCCACTAGTTAATTCTACACTAACACCTAATAATGATAACGTAATTTTTCCATGCATTACAGGTATAAACCCATGAGTTGTAATTTCTTCTACTGTTTTTGCTAAATATACTTTGTTTGGTTGTAATAATAAACCTGTTTCTGGTATTTTAATTCTTTTTAAATTCTTAATATTATCATTTAATACTTCCTGCAGATAAATACTACTATTTTTTGTATCAATGATATCATAATCAAAGGTATATAATGTATTTCCAATACTTAGATCACAACTATTTGGCTTGTCTAAAGCACCATTTGACATGTTTTTTATTAGTATATTTCCTAATTGCATTTGTTTTTTTATTTCATTACTTGTTAACATATCTTCTCACCTTTCCTTTTTGTTTTGGCTTATATTCTTCATATAATTTAGATGCAGTAGGTTCAATTTGACCAAGATATTTTCCCTCATAAAACTTATCATTCTCATTACCAATTATAGGATAATAGTATATCTGTCCAATTGGCATTCCTGGGTAGACTTTTATGGGATTAGTACATACAATCTCTAATGTCCATGTCCCTTTAAATCCATTATCTCCAAATCCTGCTGTAATATGAATTTCCATTCCAACTGTAGTTAATTCCTCCATTCCAGATAAAACTGGAACAAATCCATAAGTTTCTGTATATTCAACAGTTCTACCAATATATAATTCATTTGGTTGTAAAACTAAACCTTCTTTAGGAATTATAATTTCCTTTATTGGTGCTTTTTCATCTGTTTTTAAAAATGGAGTATCATATACTTTTAAAGAATCCCCCAATGTAACTTTGACAAAATTTTCTTCAATTTTATTAATACCACCATCTACATGTATACTTTTTCTTGAAAATTCTTTTCTTATCGCTTCTTTGCTTAACATATTTTACCTCCTTTGTAAGCTAATTAAAGTGTATCATTAGAATAATTTTTCTACAATATTTTTGTTTTTCAATATATAGTTAAAACTAGAAGAATAGATATTTTCTTCTAGTATTTTATATTATTTAAAATTTGGGAGTTAACGTCAAAGTTATTTCCATATTATCAGTAATAGCAGTACCTGCTCCAATATTTTGGCTAGTAACATAACCATTTCCTTCTAATTTAACACTAATTCCCAACATTTGTAACAAATCTTCTGCTTGTTTACTAGATAGTCCAGTAACATCTGGAACAGTTAAATTACTATCATTTGTTATTAAAAATACCTTAGTCCCAACAGTTACCTTATCACCTTTAGTAGGATATTGTTTAATAATTTCACTACCGTTTCCTATAACAGTTACATTTATCCCCATATTTTCTAATTCTGTTTTAGAGGTACTAATATCTTTATTTTTGTACGAAGCTAATTTATATTCTGCCAGTTTTTCTTCTGTTACCGTTGTAGGATCAGTTCCATAATATTTACTTATATTAACAACAATTTCTTTAATTGCCTGCCAAATTACTTTTTGATTACCAGATTCAGGTTTTTTTACAGAAGCATAGATAATTACTTTAGGATCATCTTTAGGATAAATTCCAGCGAAAGATGAAATAATATCATCAGCACCTGTTAAATAACCACCACTATTTTCATCGGCAATTTGAGCAGTACCTGTCTTACCTATTAAGTTATACCCTTCTAGACGGTACCCTGCTCCGGTCATGCCTGGAGCATTAACGGTATCCCACATTAAATCTTTTATTTTATTTACTGTAGTTTCACTAGCAACAGTATCTACTTCTTCTCTTTTTCCCTCATAAACAACCTCTCCTGTATCAGGATCGACTATTTTTTCTACTAAGTATGGCTTTAACATAACTCCAGCATTAGTAAGAGAAGTTAGGGCTTGAATATTTTGAATAGGTGTTGTTGTAATACCTTGTCCAAATCCAGCATTAAAGATTTCTGTTTCATATTTAAAATCAATTTTACCTGGATTTTCACCAGGAAGTTCTATTCCTGTTTTCTTACCAAAGCCTAATTTTTTAAAATAACTTCTTAAAATATCGGCAGATAAATAGCGATCTATTAAGTTAATAACCCCAACATTACTTGATAAAGCAAATCCTTTATCAAAGGTAATATCTCCCCAACCTGCTCTATTCCAGTCACCTATTTCAGTACCATCAGTTGTTGTATAAACACCAGAATGATAAGTTTCATTACCATTATATACACCTTGCTCCATCGTAGCCATATAGGTGAATATCTTCATAGTTGATCCAGGTTCATAGGGAGATGCTACATTTAAATCTAAATAATTAGTAATATCTCTTTTGTTAGGATCAAATGATGGTGAGGAGCTTGAAGCGAGAATTGCTCCTGTCTTAGCATCTGCTATCATGATAGTGAACCATTCATAGTTATAATTTTCTTCGGCTTCGCTTAAGGCTTGTTCAACAAAAAATTGAATACTACTATTAATAGTTAAATATACATCTTTACCATCACTTGCTTCTTTACTTATTTCATTAGTACCTGCTATTTTATAACCTCTTAAATCCTTTTGATAGGTAGTGTAGCCATCTTCTCCTTTTAATGTTGAATCATAATATTTTTCAATACCCATTTCTCCTGTTATAGTAGTCTCTTCTTCGCCATCACTATTAGTAGTAGTTTCCTCTTTAGCATAGCCTAAGACATAGGAAGCAAAATCTCCTTTAGGATAATATCTTTTAAAGCTCTCTTCAAAATCGATACCTGGTAGATTTAAAGATTCTATTTTTTCCTTAGTAAGTTCAGTTAACCCTTTACCAGCGCTACCGAACTCTGTCTGATATATTCCTTCTTTACTTAAATATTTTAATATTTCATCTTCACTAATACCCAAAATAGGGGCAAGCTCTTTAGCTGTTTTCTCTTTGTCTACAACATGTTGAGGGTTATCAGAATCAGTTGTTCTTGAGGGAGAGAGATAAGCAATTAGCTTATAGGAAGATACATTTTGAGCTAGTACTTCCTCATCGCTACTATAGATATTTCCTCTTTTGGCTTTTATAATATCTGTTTTAGTAGTTCTTCTTTTAGCTAGTGCTTGTAAATTAGTGTCATCTATTTCTGTTGATAAAGCAAGTTGTGTTACTCTTACAATCATTAAAGCAAACAAAAAAAGAGAAGCAAGAATAACAAACTTACTGTATTTTATATTATTTCTTGCTCTCTTCTTTTTTTTCAACTTTCACCACATCCTATTACTCATCAATGTTCTTAATATTATCATTATTATAACTTAAACCTTGCTCTTTGGCAACTTCCTCTATCTTATCAAGACTTGCTAACTCATTTATCTTCATAGATAAACTTTCATTGGTCTTAGTTTGATTGTTTATTTCTTTCTTTACTTTTTCTACTTCAAAATTAATCTTTGCCAAAGTTGCTTTAGAAAAAACAATAGTTAGAGGGGCACTTACTAATAGAACAACAGCAAAAGTAGTAATTAAGCGTTCAAATCTACTCATCTTAACCCGTTTTTTTAATGTTCTTTTAGCCATAAGTATCACTCCTCGTATAATAGTTTTTGTAAGTGAGAAATCACTTATATTAACTATTTTTTATTTATTCTATTTTTATAAGTAAAAATAGTTAAAACTGTGGATTATTTATACCCTGTGTTATTATATCCTCTTGAGATGTAATAACTAGGATCTTATTTTATTCTTTCTATTACTCTTAGCGTAGCAGAATGTGCTCTATTATTACGTGAGAGTTCTTCGCTACTTGCTTTTATGCCTTTTTTTGTAATTAGTCTATAGTTTGGTTGTTTATCAAGAGGGATATTAGGTAAACCCTTTGATATGTTGTCTATTTCAGTTACTTCAATAAATTTATGTTTTACAATCTTATCTTCTAGAGAATGAAAAGTAATAACTGCTAAACGTCCATTAATATCTAATAATTCTAATGCGTCATTTAAAGATTTTTTTAAGACAAACAACTCATTATTTACTTCTATTCTCAATGCTTGGAATATCTGTTTAGCAGGATGCTTCTTTATTTTTTCTTTATATGGTACTGCTGATTTAATAATATCTACCAATTCTAAAGTTGTACTTATCTCTTTTTTACTACGATACTTAATGATTGCATTAGCAATAGAAGTAGAGAATTTACTTTCTCCATAATCTTTAAAAATTTTTTTTAAATCTTTAAAACTATAGGTATTAACAATTATTTTAGCAGTTAAAGGATTATCTTTATCCATTCTCATATCTAAAGGAGCATCAAACCTATAACTAAAGCCTCGATAATCTTCATCAAGTTGTGGACTAGATACTCCTAAATCATAAAGAATTGCATCTACTTTTCTTACATTTAATTTTTCTAATTTTTCTTTGGCAAAAATAAAGTTTGAATCAATGATTTGGAAGTTAGGAGCTATAGATAAAAGTTTTTCTTTACTGTAGCTAAGTGCTTCCTCATCTTGGTCAAAGGCGAATAAATACCCATTTTTTATTCTTTTTAATATTTGACTACTATGTCCTGCAAAGCCTAAGGTCATATCAACAACGATGCTATCATCTTTTAAATTTAAACTTTTAATAGTTTCTTCAAGTAATACTGACTCATGCATTATATTTTCTCCTCAAATAAACCTTCTGCTATTTCTGACATTTCATCGTTACATGCGCTCATAAATTCTTCAAATGAAGCTTCATCCCATATTTCTAACCTATCCCCTGTTCCAATAACAACACATGATTTAGTTAGGTTTGCATAGGTAGAAAGAGGTGAAGGAATGTTTACTCTTCCTTGTTTATCAAGTTCTAAGGCAGTAGCACCAGACATAAAAAATCTTGTGAAAGCTCTAGCATCTTTTTTAGTAAATGGTAAGCTTTCAAGTTTTGTAACTATACGGTTAAAAGTAGTTTCTGGATAAACATAAAGGCAATGTTCTATACCTTTAGTAATAATAAAATTCTTACCTAATAAATCACGATATTTAGAAGGTATGGCAATTCTACCTTTATCATCAAGATTATGATGAAATTCACCCATGAACATATTTATCCCCCACTTTTCACCACTTTTTACCACTGCTTAATTATATGTTACACAAAAATATTAAAAATGTAAATAATATAAGTAATATTTTATTTGACAAATAAATTATTTTACAAAAAAATGTAAACAAAAAGAAAATGATCTTGACAAAGATCACTTCTCTTAGTTTGTACTGTTAAGAAAGCTATCTGAAGCTTTTCTAAAATAACAAGTATTCCCACTAATTTGTTCATGTGATATAAATTCACTACAATTAAAATATTGCCTAGTAATAACTACTACTTTAGTACTTAAAAATAAACTATTCTATTATAAAACTTATTCATTTGGAACATTCCACATTATCATACCAGTTAATTTATCTTTATTTATATCTAAAAAATATATTTCTCCCCAACTACTTACTTTTAGTCTACCATCATCTGTTACATCCATAACAGTCATAGCATGCGGCCCAACATTTTCATATGCAGGTAAACCAAGTAATGTATATAGATCAAAATTTGCGGCAGTTACTATTATTTTGTTCCCATCCTCTAAAAGTCCCTTTATCTCTTCAGGCTCTATGTCTTGAAAACGTTTAAACCCTTTTAAAGGAATTGTATTAAAATCCATATTGTTAAAAGTTATTTTTGACATTTCATAAGCTTTAGTACCGGGCACAAACTGTATATAGTGATTAGGATACTTCCAATCAAACTTACTACTATCAAAAATGTCGTTGTGAGAGCGATTCCTTAAATAGTTAGACAAATCGCCTGCTAGAGTATCTGCGTATACTCCAGTTTGACCAGTACTATAAAATTCACTATAATCTAATGCCCCGTCACTTTCTATTATTTTCATTTCTTCCTCAACATTACCATATACTTCTTTAATTGTTTTATACTTCGGTTCGATTAATAATAAGCCTTCAGGTGTAGTTGAATGTATATATGTAGTAGAAGCACAAAACAAAAAGAAGTCTAAATACAATAACTCATAATTATAAATACCATTAGTTTTCATAGGGAACCCAAAAAATGCTTCAAATTGTTCTGCTCCATCTTTCATGTTAGCAAAGAAAGAAAAAATAGTATTAGCAGCTGCAACATAACCACATCCCGAAGTATTTATTCTATAAAATAATAGTTCCATATCTTCTTCTGTAGCTTCCGGATAGTACTCATGAACAATATGCTTAACCGCGATTGAGTTTAGAAAATAATCAGAATATTTTACTAGAGAACTCTGATCTCCTCCAATATTATTTAATCGATCAATATTAAAATTAACATCTTTAAAAAAGCTTTTATTAAGATTAATAGAATCTGTTTCTTTATTAGTTACTTCTACTGTTTCTACTTCATTATTACTATCTGTTGTTTTATTAGAAGTACTTTTAATATCACTATTATAATTTAACACTTTAGTAACAGAATTAGTATTTTTTTTAAATACTTTAGTTAAGTCGATATTAGGCATATCAATATTAGAATAAATTTTCATTTTTCACCTACAACATTTTATAACTCAACATTTTACATTCAATATTAAGTCTTGACCTTATTCCTTTTTCAAATTCTTCTTTCAATTTATTTATAAATGCCTTTTGTTTTCTTACATTATTGATATATTCATCACCACTTAACTCTTTAATGTTCTTACCATAAGCGAACAAAAATACTAAAGTTCCGTTTTTGATAATAGTTTCTTTTGTTGCACCAAAATATGTAATATTTTTTACTCCTTCTTTAGTAATAACGGATTTTAAAGTTTTCGAAACTATGTTAATCACCTCTTCATCTGCTTCTTTTTTATTTTTTAAAACAGTTAAGTCTTTATCACTAATATTCTCTATATAAAATTTATTTAAAAGATAAAAATAGGGAGACTCTAATTTTAAAAAATTATATTCTTCGCAAGTTTTAGAAGGAGAAAACAAACAATTTGAAGCAGTAACTAAACTAGTTAAATTAGAAAAGCTTATAATTTTTTCTAAATAAAGCTTAAATCCCTTTTTATATATTGATTCAATTTGGTTATATAATGTAGTATTATCATCTGTAATTAACCCTTTAGTTTCTAACTTCTGTATTCGTTTTTTGTCCATTTTTCTTCACCATTTAAATTATAACATATAACATTTTTTATTACAATTAATGGATCCTAGTGAAAAATATTTTAGTTGATTCTATAAAACTAAAAACAAAAGAAGTACATTTCTATACTTCCTGAATTACAGTTATAATCATAGGTTTTGTTTCCATAGTCTTATAAAAATATTTGCCTAAAATCTCTCTTACTTCATTTTTTATTTTAGCATAATCTACTCTTTTAGTACCTTCACTAATATTATTTTCTATTATTTCTAATGACATTTTTTTAATTTCATCTACTAAATCTAAGTTATCTTTTACGTAAATAAAACCTCTTGTTAAGACTTCAGGACCTGCTAAAATCTTTTTAGTTTCTTTATCTAAGGTACAACTTATAATTATAATACCATTTTCACCTAACATTTCTCTATCCTTTAGAACTAAGTCTCCTATATCACCATTACTTTTGCCATCAATTAAAATCTCATCTACGGGTACATGTTCATTAGTAGGTACAAGGTTTCCTTTAATAAATAAAGTAACATCTCCGTTTTGCTTTAAGATTATATTCTCTTTAGATATACCTAAATTCTCTGCTACTTCAGCATTAGCATACTGATTTCGATATTCTCCTTTAACTGGGAAATAATATTTAGGATTCATAATATTTATTAAAAGACTTAAATCCTCACGAGATGCATGGTGTAATAAATGTTTTTTACTCGATAAGCTTATGGCATTAACCCCTAACATCGCTATATCATCCATAACAATAGCAAGACGTTTTTCTATTCCTTCATAGGCTGGTTCAGTTATAAAGATAGTATCATTAGTATTAAGTTTAATAAACTTATCATAGCCTTTAATTATTCTCTCTAAATTAGCGAAAGGTTTTTCTTTTTCATCAGAAATAAGTATAACTGTATCTTTATCATTTAAATTAGATAAATCTCCAATTACTCTTTTATCGATAGTCAAATACTTATTTGCTAAAGCATAGTTAATAGTATTTTGAAGCGAATGACCCATAATAACAATTTTTCTATGTGTTTTACTAACTTCATCAAAGATTTCTTGAATTCTATAAAAATGAGCAGGAAAAACAGTGGCAATAATTCGTCCTTTATTTTTAACTATAACATTCCTAATAAAATTACTTACTCTATTATTAGGACTAGTATATCCTTCTCTTTCAGCATACATGGATTCTGCTAATAGGCAAAGTACACCTTGTTTACCAACATATGCTAATTTTCCAATATCCGTCTTATAAAGTCCCGTTTGGGTATGATCAAAAGTAAAGTCTCCGGTATAGACAATGGCACCATCTTTAGTATATAGAACATAACATAAAGCATCAGGAATAGAGTGTGTCATAGAAATAGGAAAGATACTTTCTTTACCAAACTCTATTTTGTGATGAGCTTTAATTTCAATTAAGTGACTTTTCTTTAATTCTTTATCAGTTAAATCTTGTCTTAATAATTCTAAAGTTAGTTTACCTCCATAAATATTAATTTCCGGAATAGCTCTTATTATATCTGGAACTGCCCCTATATTTCCATCATGTCCATGACTTAAAAAAATTCCTTTTACTCTTTTTCTATTTTTTATTAAATAATCAAAGTTAGGAATAATATAATCTATTCCTAAATTTTTTTCATTATCATACTTTGATCCTGCATCAAATACATATATATTTTTATCGACTTCGACAATATACATGTTTTTACCATTTTCGTTTAGTCCACCTAAACTAAATATTTTTATTTTACTCATAAATTCTCCTTTCTTTTAAATGAAAACAAAACTTTATTAAGTATACACTACTTTAATCATATTTTCAAATTTAATTTTTTTATTAGTAATTGAGTTTTTTCTTTTATTTCTTTTTCAATTTCTTTAGTTTCTTCTTTATTTTCTATTAAATAATTAACACTATAATTTTCTTGTTTATAAATTTCATAATTAGCTAGCAAACTAAGATATTTATCATGTTCAATATGAAGATTGGTTATTACTAAAGTATTATAATAATTAGTTCCCAAATTAGTAGGATCGTCTTTTTCAAAGTCCTTTTCAACTTTGTTTGAAATTATGTCTAATGCTTTTACAGCAATATTTGAACTATCAACTAAAATTGCTAATCTTTCACATATTTCAGGATCTATTAATAAATCTTTATTATTTCTAGCAGCGGTTATAATAAAATTAACTATTTCTGCTCTTTTATCATATCCTTCTTTTTCTAACATTAAAAGAGTTTTAATTAAATTGTTATATATTTTTAATTCCTGCAATTTCATAATTAAATAGCTAGTTTTTCTAAAGCACTTTTAGCAGCGAGTTGCTCTGCTTCTTTCTTACTATTTCCAATTCCTTCTCCATAAATAATTCCATCTACCCTTACTTGCATTTTAAATCTTTTATCGTGAGGAGGACCATATTCTGCAATTAACTCATAATAAAGACTTTTTTTAGTAGTTTGAACTGCTTCTTGTAAAGCTGATTTATAATCTTGGAAAAAAGTTACATTCGGATTAGTAATATAAGGAATAATAATATCTAAAATCACTCTTCTAGCTGTAGCATAACCAAGGTCTAAATAAATTGCTCCCATCAATGATTCAAATATATCAGCAATTATAGCTTTCTTCAATTTACCACCATTAAGTTCTTCTCCATGACCTACTTTAATATAGTTATTAAGACCTAAATCCAAAGAATACTCATATAAGGCATTTTCACATACATAACTAGCTCTTACTTTAGTCATAGTTCCTTCATTTTCATTATGATTTTTATATAAGTAATCAGCCATAACAAGATCAAGTACAGCATCTCCTAAAAATTCTAGTCTCTCATAATCTTTTTTTGCTTTATGTTCGTTAGCATAAGATGAATGAGAAAATGCTGTTTTATAAAGATTTAAATCTTTAGGAGTTATATTTAGTTTTTTAAACAATTCATCCATTATTTATCACTTCTTCCCATATATTTTCTTTAAAACCGATCAAAACAAAATTATCACCTACTAAAATAGGTCTTTTTACAAGCATACCATCCGTTGCCAATAATTCTAGCTTTTCTTCTAATGTCATATTAATTAGTTTATCTTTTAAATGCAATTCTTTATATAAATTACCACTTGTATTAAAAAAAGTTTTAATATCTCGACCACTAATTTCAAGAAATTTTTTTAATTCTTCTTTTGTAGGATTATCAGTAATAATATTTCTATCTATATAACTTATATTATTATCATTTAAAAACTTCTTTGCTTTTTTACAAGTACTACATCTAGGATATTCTATAAATAAATACATAATAAACCCTCTTTCTTTTTTATTGTATCAAAATTTATAAAAAAAGAAAAGCAAGTAACCTTTAGATACTGACTTTTATATATTTCTAAGACTTGCTATTAATACTAGGAATAATTGTATTTACTAATTCTTCTTTTAGTAAGTCACTATTTTTTTTAATTTTTGAAAATTCATCTTCCACTATATTTTTATTATTTATTAATAAATTTTCCTTAATACAGTTATTTAGATCATCATAAGCAATTTCTAAGTCTTGATATTTGTTTTTTATTTGATAAAGTTTATTTAGTAGTTGTTTATATTTTGCTCTTCTTATTTCTTCTTCCATAGTTAACTAACATTCCTTTCATTCGTCCTTTCAGTCCTCTGAAAGGCACAAATTGAATTGAAAATAAATAATTA
>CALVTA010000005.1 GCA_944359735.1 uncultured Bacilli bacterium
CCATAATAATATTGTAGTACAAAAGAAAACAACCGCAAAGCGGTTGGCGAATGAAATTTATTTCATTCCTTTTTTATTTGAGACATGGAAAATAATAATAAGTAAATAAAAAAAGTAATTGTTCTTTTTCCCCTAGTATTATATAATAAACAAAAGGAGAGATGATTATGTTACTATTAGCTGTTAACTCTGGAAGTAGTACTTTAAAATTTAGACTCTATGATATGCCAAGTGAAAAGGTTGTTACAAAAGGAAGTTTTGAAAGAATAGGTTCTAATGATAGTGACTATACTATCAGGGTAAATGATGAAAAAATTTATAAAAAAGAAGAAATTGAAAATCATGAAAAAGCTGTTAATATTTTATTAACAGAACTTGTGGAAAAAGGTATCGTTAAAAAATTGAACGACATTAAAGCTGTAGGTCATCGTGTGGTTCATGGCGGTGTTCTATATTCTCATTCAGTTATTATTACTGATAGAGTATTAGAAGAAATAGAAAAGATAAAAGATTTAGCCCCTCTGCATAACCCCGCTGCTATCATTGGTATTAAAAGTTTTATGAAAGCTATACCAAAAGCTACAATGGTTGCTTGTTTCGATACTGCTTTTCATCAAACTATTGAAGAGAAAGATTTTTTATACCCAGTTCCATATGAATGGTATATTAAATATGATGTTAGAAAATATGGATTCCATGGATTATCACACCAATATATTACTAACAGAATGGAAGAAATTTTAGGTTATGCTGGTAATTTAATTATCTGTCATATTGGAAATGGTGCTAGTATTTCTGCAGTAAAAGAAGGCAAATGCATTAATACATCTATGGGATTTACTCCTAATGCTGGTATTATGATGGGAACAAGAAGTGGAGATATTGATTATAGTATTATAGGTTACATTATGAAAAAAGCTAATCTGTCTTATGATGAAGTGGATACTCTATTAAACAAAAAAAGTGGTCTTGAAGGTATTGCTGGTATGAGTGATTTAAGAGATATAGATAGAGCTTATAATGCTAAAGATAATAAAGTAGTTCTCGCTATTAATATGTATACAGATCGCATTGCTGAATATATCGCTAAATATTTTATAAAACTGGGTAAAGTAGATGCTATTATTTTTACAGCCGGTGGTGGCGAAAATGATCCTATTATTAGAAAAGAAGTATTAGATAAATTAAGACCATTAGGAGTAGAAATAGATGATAAATTAAATGAGGAGACAATAGTTAGAAAAGATAAAGAGGGAATAATCACTACTAAAAAATCATCTATTGCTAGTTATGTATTAGCAACAGATGAAGAACTAGAAATTGCTAAAGATACATATAATCTCATTAAATAAAAATTAATTTCATATCTCTAAGTAGTCAAATTGATTATTTATAAAATACTATAAATATAAAAAGTGAAGGAGATTCAGTACATGTTAAAAATTTATAATGCTTATAATAAAAATGGAAAAATTATTTTAGAGGATCATATAGATTTTAAAGATGGTGAATTCGATACAGGTCCACATGGTTTTGGTGAAGTAAAGACTATTAATCCTAGCTGTGAAAGAGTTAACTACGAATTACAACAGTTAAAATCTTACAAAAAGTATTTACAAGATATTAAAATTTCAGATGGTTATGTAGAAAATTTTATGATATTAAGTCCTTTTACTTATGAAATGATAGCAGATAAATATAAAGATATACCTAAAAATTTTGAAACATATGAAAAGTTAGGATTGAATGAAGAAGGAATACTGCTATTTACAAATGGGATTTATTTAAATTGTTCTGAAGGTAATTCTGTACAAAGAATTTTTGGAAGATACCCAGAAATTGGAATGTACCTAATAATGCCAAATACTACTTTTCATATGACTCCCGATATGGACTTTTATAATAATAAAAGATGTTATGAAGTTTTACAAAGTAAAACTTTAGGAAAACATTTAGTATTGACACAGAGGCATAGAAAGGTGTAATTATATTATTTAAAATAAAAAGTTTATAATATATTAAAACAATAAGATGACTTAAAAATTATAGGTCATCTTATTGTTTTAATATATAGTAAATTTAAATTATATTTTAAAAGTATAATTGACAATTTAGTTTAAATACTAACTATATCTCCTTCTTTTGTAAAGAGTTAAATATATAAAGGAAAATCTGGCGACCTTACTTATTATTAACTTTAAGTCTAATACTTTGAAAAAATCTTAATATATAGTATAATATTAGTAGATTTAAAGAAAGAAGGAATAAAATGAAAATAATATCTATTAATACAGGAAGTAGCTCTTTAAAGTTTAGTTTTTTCAATATGACGGATAAAAGTCTTATTGCTAGTGGACTTTTTGAACGCATAGGTATAGAGGGAAGCTCTTACACAATTAAATATAATGGACAAAAAATAAGAGAAGAAATAGAACTTGCTAATCATACAGATGCAGTTAAAATACTTCTAGATAAATTAGTTACTCTTAATATTATTAAATCTTTTGATGAAATAGATGGAGTAGGGCATCGCCTAGTTCACGGTAAAGACAAATATAAAGAGTCTTGTTTAATTACTGATGAAGTAATTAATGATTTAATTGTCTTTAAAGATTTTGCCCCATTACATAATCCTGCTAATGTATTGGGTATAAAAGCATTTAAAGAAGTACTACCAACAGTACCTATGGTAGGAGTTTTTGATACAGCTTTTCATCAAACAATGTCTGAAGAAGCATATCTATATCCAGTTCCATATAGCTGGTATAAGGAACATGGAGTTCGTAAATATGGCTTTCATGGAACAAGTCATCGATATATTGCTAAAACTATCAGTGAAAAACTAGGCAGAGATGACTTAAGAATAATAAGTTGTCATGTTGGAAATGGTGGTTCAATTACTGCTATAAAAGATGGTAAATGCATTGATACATCAATGGGCTTCACACCTTTAGCAGGAATAATGATGGGAACAAGAAGTGGTGATGTGGATCCATCAATAATTACTTATATAATGGAACAAGAAGGATTAAATGCTAAGGAAGTCATAGATATTTTAAATAAAAAATCTGGTCTTTTGGGATTAAGCGAAATTAGTAGTGATATGAGAGATATAGTTGCTAGTATGAATGATGGCAACGAAAAAGCTAAGAGAGCCTTCTTAAAATATACAAGAACTGTAACAAACTATATAGCACAATACTACGTCCTATTAGGTGGAGCAGATGTAATTTGTTTTACAGCAGGACTTGGTGAAAATAGTGAACCATTTAGATCTAAAGTGTGTGAAAATTTAGCTTGTCTAGGTATTAAAATAGATAAAGATGCTAATAAAGTTATGGGAGAATTTAAGAAAATTAGTACTGATGATTCAAATGTCCTTGTTTACGTAGTACCTACAGATGAAGAACTAATGATTGCTTTAGATACACTAAAATTGATTAACTAGAACGGATGAAGTTATGTTTAAAAAAATATATAAAGAAATAAAGAAGTATAACACTATTGTCATTGCAAGACATATAGGAGTGGATCCTGATGCCTTGGCAAGTCAGTTAGCATTAAAAGAATCTATTAAACTTACATTTCCTAATAAGCAAGTATATGCTGTTGGCAATGGTTCTATCAAATTTTCTTATATGGGTAAACTAGACAAATTAGAAGATTATAATAATTTTCTTTTAATTGTTTTAGATACACCAGATAAAAAAAGGATAGACTATAGAGATTATAGTAAAGCTAAAAGTATTATAAAAATAGATCATCATCCTTTTATTGAAGATTTTAATGGTCTAGAATATATTGATGATAAAGCTAGTAGTACATGTGAAATTCTAATGGAACTATTATTAAAAACAAAACTAAAGTGCAATGAACAAATAGCCAAACTTTTATATTACGGTTTAGTTTCAGATTCTAATAGGTTTCTTTTTGATAGTTCAACAGCGAAAACTTTTAATCTTGTTAGCATTTATCTAAATAAATATTCTTTGAAACTGTCAAATATTTATACCGATCTTTACTTAAGACCTTTAAAAGAAGTTAGGTTAGAAGGATACATTTCTTTAAATATGAAAATAACTGATAATGGTGTTGCCTATATAATTTTAACTAATGATATAATTACTAAATTTAAAGCTGATAGTGCTTCTGCTGGTAATATGATTAATAATTTTAATTTTATAGATGAAGTTTTAGTTTGGATTATTGTAACAGAAGACTGCAAGAACAATAATGTTCGTGTTAATATTAGAAGCAGGGGACCTGAAATTAATAAAATAGCTGAAAAATATAATGGTGGTGGACATGCACTAGCGAGTGGAGCGAGACTATCATCTATAGAAGAAGCTGAAAATCTAATTAATGATATAGATTATGCTACAGAAAATTATCTAAAGAAAGAGATGATTATAAATGAAAATAACTAGTGCTGAATTAAAGATAATGGCAACTCGTCGTAGTCAATATCCAACTGACTCAAAGAGTGAATTTCTATTAGTAGGACGTAGTAATGTAGGTAAAAGTAGCTTTATTAATACTCTCGTAGGAAGGAAAAATCTAGCTAGAACCTCATCTCATCCTGGTAAAACTCAAACTCTTAATTTCTATGAGGTAAATAAAGAATTCTATCTAATAGATGTACCTGGTTATGGTTATGCTGAGGTTAGTAAAAAAACAAGAGAAAAGTTTGGAAAGATGATAGAGGAATATTTAGAAACAAGAAAAGAATTAAAACGTGTCTTTATGATTATAGATTTTCGTCATAAACCAACTGAAGATGATATTTTAATGTATAACTTTTTAAAATACTATAATCTTAAAGTTACTATCATCGCTACTAAAGCAGATAAAATAGGATCTAGTAAGAAAGAAAAATGTAAAAAGCAAATAATAGATACGCTAGATCTAGTAGTTGGAGATGAATTAATAATTTTTTCAAGTATTACTAAAGAAGGAAGAGATGAGACATTGAAGACAATAGAAGGCTTAATCGTTGACACGATTTAAGTCTTTTTACATACCTTATAATAGGTGTTGTTTATGCAATTAATTATAAAATCTGATAATCAATATTATCTTATTATACCTATAGATCTAATCACTCAAAAAGAAGATATTATAATTACTAAAATTAAACAATTATTTTTAAAATATAATCAAAAATATCATTTATTAGAACCAGGTTTTTATGAAGTTAATGTTTATAATCATCATCTTGTAGGTACTATTCTATCTATAGAAAAAATTGATAGTTTTGACTTTTCTGAGGAAGTAGATTTAAGAATAATAATAAAAAGTAAAATAAAAATATATTTAAAGATAATAGATCCTACTGACTTTCCTAATTATAAACCTGAAATAGATTTAGATACTCTTAGCTATCAAGATTATTTAAAACTAATAGAACATAGTACACTTATTATAGAACAAAAAAAGTTCTCACTTAGAGAACTATAGCAATCATATTATTAGAACCTTTATTAACAACTTTAGATAGTGTTTGTTGCAGTTTATATCTGATATTATCGGGCATAGAATTAATTTTAGCTTGTATTCCTTCTTGGACAATATTATCTAAGCTTCTACCAAATATTTCGCTTTTCCATATTTCACTAGGGTTATTTTCATAATCTCTCATTAAGTAATCAATTAATTCTTTACTTTGTACTTCACTACCAATAATAGGTTCAAAAGTAGAATTTACATCAACTCTAATCATATGCATAAGAACTATTAAACTGCTGTGATTTGTTTTTTATATAATCGGCTTCTATTTCGGTGCCGACTTTTAGGTATATTTTTAATTTAACTTTCTTTTTATCATCCATATGATATACGACAATTTTATCTAATAATTCAAATAATACTTCATCACTAGGATTATTAACTTTATTTTCAATTAACAATTCTAATTTTTTTATTTCTTCTTCCATATTATTAGCTTTTAATTCTTCTTCTTTAATGACATTTAATTCTTTTTCTATTTTACTTAATCTTAAATTACAGTCATCATTTCTTTCTTTAAACTCTTTATCACTAATAATTTCATTTATATTATGACTTAATAATTTATCTTTTTCCTTTTTAATCTTTTCTATTTCGCTCAACTTTTTATTTTTTTCTTTCTCAAAATCTCTTAAACTTATATTTTCTCTATATAAATTAGTTAAATTATAAATAATTGACTTTCTTTGATTTATAAAATCTATTAAATTATGTCTTAATATTTTAACTAATTCTTTTTCATATAAAACTGGTGTTTTACATTTATCATCTTTACTTCTATTATTATGAGGACATATCCATACGACTTCATCATCTTTTGTCTTATAATTATATACTTTTCTATGAAAATGTCTATTATGTTCATTACATACTATTTTACCACTAAATTTATATCTATTTTGATAAACTCTTTTATCAACATCTTTATACTTATCACTTCTTTGATTATATATCTTTTGTGCTAAATCCCATATTTCTTCACTTACAATAGGGGGAACAGTATCATAATCTTTATACATAATCCAATCTTCTTCATCTTTTCTAACAATTGTTTTTAATTTATAGTCAACAATCGTTGTTTTATTTCCACAATAATAACCTTTATATTTTGGGTTTTTAATAATATTTGCTACTGTTGTCATAGCAAGTACATTTCCATTTCTATTTTTAAAACCTTCTTTATATAATTCCCTTGCTACTGCTGCCATTCCATATTTACCACTACAATATAATTCAAATATTCTTTTAACCATTTTTGCTTCTTCTTCATTTATAACTAACTTACCATCTTTTTTATCATAACCCCATATATCATTATTACCTAAAACTCTGCCACTCTTAATAGATCTTTTAAAACCAAATTTAACTCTTTCTGATAATTTCCTAACTTCATCTTGTGCTAATGATGTCATTATTGTTAGTCTTAATTCTGAATCAGCGTCTAATGTATTTATATTATCATTTAAGAAATATACACCAACACCATCTTTTAATAATTCTCTTGTATTTTTAATACTATCTAATGTATCCCTTGCAAACCTTGATACTTCCTTTGTGATAATTAAATCAAATTTACCTTCTTTAGCATCTTTAATCATTTTATTAAAACTATCTCTTTTATTTGTTGATGTCCCACTTATTCCTTCATCAACATAACCTTCAACAAATTCCCAATTTTCTTTTTCTCTTATCATTTCTTCAAAGAAATTAACTTGATTTTCTAATGAATTTAATTGTTCATATTTATCTGTTGAAACCCTTGCATAATAGGCAACTCTTAATTTTAAATCAAATACCGTTTTCCCAGTTTTAAATTCTTCTCTTATTTTATATAAATCCATTTATATCATCACCTTTATACTTTAATTATTTCTGCTATTGGCTTTATTCTTTCTAATAATATCTTTTCAACTTTCTCATATAACTCTTTTGATATATTTCCTTTTTCATATAATTCTTTATTTATTTTTAATTCTAATTCATAAGAACATAATACATTTTTAAATATATTAAAAGGCTTCATATCTTTTATAGTTTCATCAATATATGTGGTATCAATATTTCCAAACTCATCTTCTTCATATTCTTTTACAACTTTGTCATTTTCATCTAATTCATAATAATATGCCATATATATTCCTCCTATTTAAGATTATTCACAATCATAAATAATATAATAATTATTTATCTACAAAATGTATAAATAAATTATAAATTACTCATAATAATAAATTGCCCCTAAATATTCTCCTATATATATTATACGATTTTTATTTTTCAAAAATTGCCATTTTGAGCCTTATTTTTAAAATTTCTTTAATTTTTTAGCATTTTTTATCAATTTTTAATCATTTTGGCTATTTTTTATTAAATTATAAAATGTATTATTCTTTAAACCTAATAATTCCATTGCTTCTTTACTTTTAATTTTTTTATCTTTCCATTTACTCATAACTTCATCATAATTACTTGGCTTTTCCATTTTAGGTCTTCCAAATTTAACACCTTTTTTTAAAGCATTTTCTATTCCTTCTTTTTGCCTTAATTTTATAAAACTTCTCTCTTGCTCTGCAACATAACTTAATATTTGCAAAACTAAATCACTTATAAATGTTCCTAATAAATCTTTATTATTTCTCGTATCTAATAAAGGCATATCAATAACGACTATATCTGCTTTTATATTTTTTGTTATATCTTTCCATTCTTCAATAATCATATTATAATTTCTACCTAATCTATCAATACTCTTAATTACTAATAAATCATTTTCTCTTAATATATGCTTTAATATTAAATAATTTTCTCTATTAAAATCTTTTCCACTTTGTTTATCTACATAAATATCTCTTTCATCAATATTAAAATCTTTAAAGGCATTTATTTGTCTTTCTTCATTTTGTTCTTTACTGCTAACCCTTGCATACCCAAAAATTTTATTATTCATATAAAAAACCTACCTTGCTAAATAATTACTAAATTCCCTAAAAATTCTATCAAATATGCTATCTTCAAATGTTCCTACTAATTCGAGCTTAATATTTTTTTCTCTTAATTCGGCTAAAAAATTAGAGCAAGCAATAGTAATAGGGAAATCATTTGCATTATTTTCTTCTATTGCCGTCATTATAGTATCTACATAACCATCGCATACCATTGTTACAATATTTCTTAAAATTTCTTCTTTCATTCATTACACCCCCTTACTATGAAAAAATATTATATTTTCACTTTTTCAAAAAAACAACTCTTTTATTTAAAAATCTCAAAAAACTTTTCAAACATTTAAAAACTCCAATATATACTTTTTCAAATAAAAAAAGACTTAATTCATATCAAAATTAAATCTTTATAAACCTTTACTTTTTTAAATACTATTTCCATTCATAATCAATAAATAAATAATTTCTAATCTCTTTATATAAAATACTTATATTAGATTCATTGCTCAATAAAATATGATTATATGTATTATATATTCCAGGCATATTAAAATCTTTTTCTCCTTTATTATACCTTTCAAAATATTCTTTAAAAAAATCTTCTAATACTTTTTTAATATTTACAGAAGTATTAAAATTTATATTATGTTTCATTTGAAGTAATATTTTTTGAAATCTCGTAGGCAAAAAAGGATTTTCAATAAAACTATTAAGTTGGTTCATATATTCTATAAATTTTTTGGATATATATATCATTTCAATATCAATATCTCCATTTTTTGCTTTCTTAAAATTTTCTTCCTTGTAGTTATTTATTTCTTTTTCAGATAATTCTTTGGAGAAAGGCTGCAATATTTCAATAAATTCTGAATTTTCTTTTTGAGAAACAATTCTTTGCCCACATCTTCTATTCTTCAACATCTCTTTTATTTCTTTCTGATTTTTTAATACAAAACCATAGTCAATTAAAAATTGTAAAACATTCAACTCTAATAATTCATAGTAATCAACATCTAATTTAATAAAATTTAAAATTTCTTCTAATAATACCGCTTGCTTTTTTATAGTCTCATTTCTTATTGGTTGCAATACTGTTGATTTTGCTCTCTTATATGTTAATACAGCAATTATTGTTGCTATTAAAGTAAAAATTATCCATAACACATCTTTAATCCACACAACATTTGTTAATATAAAATTATATATATTAGACCACATAATATCACCACGACAATATTATACAGTATTTTTACTTTTTTTCACAACTTACCTTTTAAATTTCATATAAATTTTTAATTTCTTCATTAGGCAATATCAATGTAAAATCAATATCATATTTTAATACTAAATAATTTAATAACTCTACAACTTTTTTTGCAATATCATTATGCTTATAACCTTGTACCTCAGTTCCTAAACTAACACTAATAATACTTTTATACATATTCTTTTTTGCTTCAATTATTATTTTATAATAACTAAATAATAAATCATTTATTGCGACATTAACATCTTCATATTCATAATAATTAGGACATAAAATATGCAATATATCTATACCAATATCAAAACCTGGGCTAAATCTAACTTCATTTACTTTCATATTATCTTTATACTGCTTTTTACAATATTCTTCTAATAATTCTTTATTAGCTTTTTCATATATTAAATTACAAATACCACTTCCACAAAACATATTTTTATTTGCACTATTAACTATTAAATCTTTGCTATCTAAATAATCTAAAATATTTCCACAAACAATATTTAATTTTGCCACAATAAACCACCTTAATAATATCAATTACATAAATATAATATATATCTAATTATACCTTCAATTTTTAGCAAATAACAATTCATTTAATCAATTTAATATAATTATATAATAAAATACAAAAAGTCCTTTAAAACTGCTCTAAATTATCAAATATTCTATTCATAAAAATTAAGCTGCTTTTCAATACATATATAATTATTTTTATCTTTCTTATTTCTATCACTTATAATATTTTCATATTTATTTGAACTATCTAAATTTCTTTTAATAACATTAACAAATAAATTCCATTCTTTATCAGTAGGCAACTCATCACTAAAAACAAACATAAAATCAAAATTTTCTCCATGGCTTAATAATCTCGACTTTATACTTTTTTCATTACTATTACCAACCATAAAACCATATTTTAAACCATTATATAATTCTTTATGTGCCTTTGCTTTATTGCTATAAGTAATAACATCATGGGTAGAGTAGGTATTATATTTACTTTCAATTATTACCTTTGGCACTAAATTTTTTCCACGCTTTTCTTTTATTACTAAATCAACTTCATATTTCCTATATTTAATTTTTTCTTCTTCATTTTTATAGTCTTCTATATATACCGAATAAGGCACCTTATCAAAACAACTTATTTCATATTTATTATTATCTAATTCATCTTTTAATTTATCACATATTTTCATAGTCCATTTATCTTCTAATCTATCTCTCATATCTAAAACTCCTTAACTTATATAAATTATATCATAAAATATATAATATTAAGCATACAAATATAACTAATATTGCTATCACTAATTTCTAATAATGAGACAATTATATTAGGAGGCAATATTATGAAAAACAACTTAAAAGAAATTAGAGTTTCAAAGAATTTATTACAAACAAAAGTAGCAATAGACTTAAATACAACCCAAGAAACTATATCTTCTTATGAAACTGGCAGAGTATTCCCAAGTTCCGATATGCTCATTAAACTTGCTGATTATTATAATACATCTATCGATTATTTATTATGCCGAACTAAATATAATATGCCAATAGATGATATTAAACCTAATAACATTAGCGATTACGACTTTATATTATTAAATAAAATAAATAAATTATCTAATATAAATAAAGCAAAAGTAGAAGCATATATAGATGGCTTAAATGACAATTAACTTCTAAATATATACATATTTATCTAAAACACCTTAATATTTCCTTATTTTATATTCAAATATCTAATATTATATATAAAAATATCTGCTAAATTATATACCTATCTTTATACTTATTAACTTTATTATTTTTCCAATTCTTTATACTTTACTATATATAATTTATATATTTATTTTTATACATATTTATTAAATATTATATGATAGCTAAAAACTATCCTTTTTTTATGCTATTTCCCTTTAAAACGGGGAATTATCATCTATTATTCTATTGTTATTTATCTGTACTTTATTATCAATTTTAATATTATCATAATTTTCTGCTATCTTATTTCTTCTTACCATTGCCATAAATTCAAGTGCCTTTTTTTCATCTTCTTCTTTACTAATATTATAAAAATATTCAGATATTTCCTTAAATTTACTTTCTATCTTATTATATTTTTCTATAAATTCTTCATCCGTCATAGGACTTTTTCTTTGTTCTTTATTTAATTTTCTTATTTTATTTTTTAATTTTAAATATTCACTACAATACTGCTTTAAACTATATTTTAATGGCTCTCCATTACCATAATTATAATTACAAAATAATCTTTTAGCACTTTGATCTATAAAATAATCAGCCAATTTTATATTACAATTCTTTTTATATACTTTCTTGTTATTACTATTATTTTCACTAATATTATTATCAACATCTATCCAATTTTTATCTATATAATTTTTAATAACATTTCTAAAAGCATAACTAGGACAACTAACTAATAATATATGTAAATGCCAATCCGTCTTATAGTTTCCATTATATAATCTATTAGCAAATAAATCTTCTATTTCTAATTCTTTTCTTTGCCCACCAACTTTGCCATTATTTTTAATTTTTAATGAACTAACACCTTTTTTAACATTACTACTAACTATCAATGCTTGAGCATACCAACCTTTATCTGCATTTTTCTTACACATATATCTAATAAACTCTCTTAATCTCTTTGCATATAAAAATGCTTCTTCGCCACTTTTAAATTTTTTATTAACTTCTATACTCGCTATTCCTAATTTTTTCTTCGCCATAATACATACCTTCTTTTAATACCTTCATATATATTATACGATTTTTATTTTTCAAAACTTGCCATTTTCCCATATTTTCTGCAAATTTCTTAAATTTTTCTCATTTTAGCCATTTTAAAGCATCATTGCCAAATTATAATATAAATTATTAAATAACTTATTAAACCTTTAAAACAGCCAAATAAATATGCTTATATTATCTCTAAACAAAAAAAACAATTCTTATCTCTAAAAATTGCCGTATCTAATAATAATTAAACTAATTTTATATAACTTTCAACTTCATAAATAAATTCAAATGGCTTCCTACTTCTTGCATTAACCCATCTATCAAATATTTCCACTGCATTTTTATAGTTGTTATATGAATTGAAGGAGCAACAGCTTTAAGTTTAACTCCATATCTAGGTCCTTGTTTAATAATTTCAGGAGTATCCAATTTCATATCAGCAAGAGTAGGAGTAGCAACCCCATAACCTGTTTGTTTAACCATCTTTAAGGCATACTTAATTTGGTCATATTCACTCTTAGCTTCTTCATAATCTTGAAATAATGAAAGTAAACCAGCTTTACTAGTAACATCAATTTTTATGATATTTCTTAGTGCATCACTATATAAAGAAGCAGGAGCTTCAAGATTAATTGTAACTATTCCTGTAGCTGGATCAACATTAGATAAATAAGCTTTTTCAATAACATCATTACTTTTAAAATGATCAGTAATTTTTTCTATATCCCTTAACTTATCAACTTCCATAACACATTCTCTAATTGCTTCAATATATTTATGTTTAATCTCATTATTAGCATTTAAAATTGCAATCCACTCTGGCATATTAACTTTAACTTCCAAAACTGGGAATTCATATAAAGCTTCTCTTAAAATACTCGTCATTTCTCTTTCGTTCATCTGGTCAACATTAATAGGCAAAACAGGAACAGAATAAGTTTCTTTAATAGATTCTGCTAATCTTTCAGTTTCAGGAAGAGTAGGATGAGTAGTATTTAAAATAATAATGAATGGTTTACCAATTGCTTTTAATTCTTCAATAACTCTTTCCTCAGCTTCAAGATAATCACTTCTATTAAACTCTCCAATAGATCCATCAGTAGTAACAACGATACCTATTGTAGAGTGATCTTTAATAACTTTTTCAGTACCAACCTCAGCAGCTTCAACAAAAGGAATTTCTTCATCATACCATGGTGTTTTAACCATACGAGGTCCGTTTTCATCACTAGCACCTTTAGCATTAGGAATAATATATCCTACGCAATCAACTAGTCTAATATTACAACTAAAATCATCAATATTAACTTTAGCAGCTTGATTAGGAATGAATTTAGGTTCTGTCGTCATAATCGTTTTTCCCTGGGCACTTTGAGGAATTTCATCTAGTGTTCTTTTTTTCTCATATTCATCTTCAATATAAGGAACAACTAAAGTTTCAACCATTCTTTTAATAAAAGTACTTTTCCCAGTTCTAACTGCACCAACCACACCTAAATAAATATCACCACCACTTCTTAAAGCAATATTTTTAATAATTTCCGTTTTTTCCATAAGCATCACCTTTTCTTTTATTCTAATAAATATTATTCAAAAAAAATTTTAATATGAAAGAAAGAGGCGATTTTCTTGTCAAATTTTATAGATTATTTAAAAAATTATTCATCATCATTCAAAGATGAACCTTTTAATGAAGTAGATAGTCTTATTTTTTCTTATCTATCATATTTACATTTTACTCATCTGTTGGGTAAAACAAAAATTAAAGATTTAGATTTAAAAAACAATTTACATGCAATAGTTAAAGATAGTAATAAAAATATATCTTTTATAAAAGCAGTAGTAAAAAGTCCTAGGTATCAAGATATAGAAATAATCCATCCAGTAGAAGATACTAATAAAGAGAAAGAAAAACAATTTTCTGCCATAACTTTTCTTTTACCTACTAATGAAATGTATATAGCTTTTAGGGGAACAGACTCTACTTTTAATGGATGGAAAGAAGACTTTAATATGGCATTCATGTTACCTATTCCATCTCAAACTGAAGCTTTAAAATATACAGAGAAAATTACTAGTTTAATTCCAAGAAAATTCTACTTAGGAGGACACTCTAAAGGTGGCAATTTAGCAGTATATGCTGCCAGTTATTTAGAGTCTAATCTAAATAATCGATTAATTAAGGTATATTCACATGATGGACCAGGATTTATAAAAGAGTTTTTAACAACTTCTAATTACCAAAATATAAAACAAAAAATAGAAAAAACAGTACCAGCTTCATCTATCATAGGAATGTTACTATTTGCAAATGAACATTATAAAATTATTAAAAGTAATGAAAAAGGAATATTAGAACATGATCCTTTCTCTTGGTTGATAGATAATAATCATTTTATAATTTTAAAAGAGTTAAGTGATGGGACTATATATACAAATAAAGTAATAAATGAGTGGATTAGTAATCTAACTAAAAAAGAAAGAGCTATCTTTATAGATTCACTCTTTAGCGTTTTAAACTCAACCAATCTTACTACTCTAGATGAATTATCTAAAAATTTTATAATTAAAATACCAGATATTATAAAAGCCATATATAATTTAGATGATGTAAATAAAATGTATTTACTTAAAACTATAAAATCTTTAATAACATGTTGTATAAGAAACTTAAAATTTCTAATTTAAAAAGAGAAGTTATTTCTCCTAAAACATTTTATCAACATTATCAGGAACTTCATCTTTTATAATTGCTTTAATAATTTTATCTTTTTTTTCACTAGTAACACTTTTTCCAGTCATACTAGCAATTTCATCAACTACTTCTGAAAGTACTTTTTCATCTTTCATATTACCTTTTTGTAACTTATCTGCTAGAGATAAGATAGTATCTTTATTAACATTAGTCTTTTGTTCAACTTTCTTAAAAAAGCTATCTCCAAACATTAGAAAACCTCCTACTTCTATAGTATGAGGTTTTAATATTTTTGTTCCATATATTACTTAACAAAATACTTATCTATTAGTATTTTATTATTTTTTGATTAATACACTTATTTTTATCTTTGTATATTTTAAAAAATTAATAATTATTACCATTTTGTTTTTCTAATTTTTTTAAATACTTAGCTTTCTTTTTTCCAAATTCATGTGATTTTTTATTAAACTCTTCAATACTAATAAGTTTTTTTTGATATCGATCATTAAGTATCTCTATCGCTCTATTTATCCCTTCAATTTCTGTTTTAGGATCTACTCTTCTAAATAACATAATTACTCACCATTTCTATTCTTAAATTGTAATACAATAGGTGTACCTTCAAGTTCAAAATTCTCTCTTAACTTATTTTCTAAATATCTCTCATAAGAGAAATGAATCAAACCTTTACTATTAACTCTAAAAGTAAACTTAGGAGGTTTTATACCTGTTTGACTAACAAAATAAATCTTTAATCTTTTGGCTTTATAACTAGGGGCAGGATTTAAACTATAAGCATCTTCTATAACTTCATTTAAAATACTAGTTTTAATTTCTCTATTAATATTCTCTTTAACCTTTAAAACTTCAGGCATCAAAGTATGAATACGTTTTTTAGTTAAAGCTGAAAGAAATACAATAGGAGCATAAGTTACAAACTGAAATTCACTTCTAACTAGCTTCTTAAATTCTGATATATTAGCATTTTCTACTGCATCCCACTTATTAACAACAATGATCAAACCTTTACCACGTTCTATCGCATAACCTGCAATATGCTTATCATGTTCTTTAATACCATCTTCTGCATCAATTACTAAAAGACATATATCACTTTTATCAATAGAGTTCATTGACCTAAACAAACTATATTTTTCAATATTTTCATAAATTTTACCTTTTTTTCTCATTCCTGCTGTATCTATTAAAACAAACTCTTCATCATGATATTTAAAAACAGTATTAATAGAGTCTCTTGTTGTACCTGCTACATCACTAACAACAACTCTATCTTCATTTAAAATAGCATTAGTTAAAGAACTCTTACCAACATTAGGTCTACCGATGATAGCAATTTTTAGTCTATCATCTTCGTCACTTTCATCCTTAATTTTAAATTCGCTTGTAACTTCATCCATAAGTTCAATATAACCTATATTATGAATTGCACTAATAGGGATATAATTATCAAATCCAAGTTCATAAAAATCATAAATATTATCATAACTATCTTTATTATCCATCTTATTAATCGCAACAATTACTTTCTTTTTACTTTTTCTTAGAATATCTCTAACTACCAAATCATTACTAGTAATTCCCTCTTTTGCATCTACGACAAAAATAACAACATCCGCATCATTAATAGCAATTTCTGCTTGCACCTTTATCTCTTCATTAAATCTGGCTTTTTCCAAATCAATACCGCCTGTATCGATTAAATAAAATGGTTTATTTTGATAATTTACTTCTTGATAAAGTCGATCTCGAGTAACACCAGGAGTATCTTCGATAATAGCAATCCGAGCACCAGCAATTTTATTAAATAAAGTGCTTTTTCCAACATTTGGTCTTCCAACAATCGCTACTACTGGTAATTTCATTTAAATACCACCTTCTTTCATTTCTCATATTATATCATAACTTTACACAAAATAAAATATCAACTATAATTAAATAAGAGATTCAAATAAATAATTATATCTCTAAATGTACAATAAATAAAAATATAAATAGAAAGGTGTCAATTAAATAGATTAATATTTCTATAAGATTGATTATATTAAAAGAACTATGTTTAAAAAATCTAAGGAATTTAAAAAGAGGATGGTTTCCTATTATAAAGAAAAAAGAAATAAAAAAGTGGCAATATTTTATACTATTTTAAGACTTTTAGTCATTATTTGTTTAATAAGAGAATTTATTATGGGGAATTATCATAATGTATTTCTTTGTATCTTAACTTTAATCCTATTTGTTATTCCCTTCTTTATTGAAGATAAATTTAAAGTAAATATTCCTAATGTTTTAGAAATAATAATTCTTCTATTTATTTTTTCAGCTGAAATATTAGGAGAAATACAAAACTTTTATAATATTTTTCCTAACTGGGATACAATACTTCATACTTTAAATGGTTTTCTAGCTGCTGCTATAGGATTTTCTTTAATTGATATTTTAAATAGAACTGATAAAGTTCATATTAATATGAGTCCAATCTTTGTAGCCTTAGTATCATTTTGCTTTTCAATGACTGTAGGAATAGTTTGGGAATTCTTTGAATATACTGCCGATACTTATTTAAGCACTGATATGCAAAAAGATACAATTGTAACAAAATTATCCTCTGTTAATTTAGAAGGTGGGAAAAATTTTACTCCTAAAGTCATAAAAGATATTTCTAAAACTACTATCTATTATGAGAATAATAAGGTAATCACTATTCCTGATGGATACTTAGATATAGGAGTAATTGATACTATCGAAGATTTACTTGTTAATTTAGTAGGAGCTATCGTGTTCTCAGTTTTAGGTTATTTCTACATTTTACATCGTGATAAGTACAAAGGAATAGAACATTTTATACCGCAAAAGAAAAGAACTTAAATTCAATTTGAATTTAAGCTCTCTTTTTTAGCTCGATAATATCAGAGAGATCACAATCTAAATAATTACAAAATCGCTCTATTACAAATAGATCAAGTTTTTGTATTTCGCCATTTAAATATCTAGTTACAACTTTATAATCAGTATTTGTATCTTGACTAAGTTTATTTTTACTTATATTTCTATCATTCATTACATTTTCAAGTTTAAAGCAAAAAATACTTTTGCCAATTTTAACCTCTTTACCATCTTTTTTCATTATATCGCCCTCAAATTAATTCTAGCAAAACGCTGGTTATTTGACTACTGGCTGTACAACTAACAAATCTATATAGTCAATATTAGTCTTGATCAAAATAAAAAAAATATACATTTTAGTTGCACTTACTTATTTAAATATATATAATGATGAAAAGGAGTGTAAAAATGTTTATTGGTTTGATCTTTATAATAATTGGAGCTTTATTTTTAATTTCCATTCTAGTTCCTAATTTTTCTTTAAATTTTTCTTATCTTTTTCCCATAGTATTAATAATTGGAGCATTATACTACATCATAAAAGGGAAGAGGTTTACTCTTGCAAACACTACAGTTTTATTTTTGGGAATATGGTTTTTATTAGAGGTTTTAAATATTATTAGTGAACCTTATGATGATGCTTTTTTACCAATACTTCTAATAATTATAGGAATATTTATTGTTATAGAGAGTATAAAAGTAAAAAAAGTTTTTAAAAGAAAAGATAATAATTTAAAAAACTATTATGGAATATTTAGTGGGCTAGAAGAAAGAGTAACAGATACTAATTTTAAAGGAGCAAATATTTATAGTGTATTTGGAGGCGTTGACCTAGACTTAAGAAATTTAAAATTACAAAAGGATATAACTATAAATTGCTATTCTATTTTTGGAGGAACGAGTATTTTTGTAAGTAACAACTATAAAATAAAATTTAATTCTTTCGCTTTATTTGGTGGAAATGAAAATAAAGCTTTAAATGATAACAACAAGAAAAACTATACTTTGACTATTAATTGTATTTCTATATTTGGAGGAACAGAAGTTAATTAAATATAAAAGAGAAAACAATAAGAGTTCAATATAAAGTATTTAGCAATTAGTGGAAAAGACAATCCAAAAAGTATAAAGTTTTATAAACACTTTATTATTAAAAAAATATTTATCAGGAAGTAAATATTAAATTATGTCGTATATCTTTAACTGCAGACTCTGATGACATTCAAGTTGAAGTAATAGAAGAAGATTAATGATAACTGGATAATCTTACAAATTAGTAAGATTATTTTTCTTGTCAAAAAGATAAGTTGCTAGTATCATTAATATGAAGGTGATAATATGCAAGTAACAATTTTAGGAACAGGCGCATTTGGATTAGCTTTAGGTAATTTATTACATGATAAAAGTAAAGCTGATATAGTCTTTTGGACTGCTTTTGAAGAAGAATATTTGGAAATAACTAATAATAAAAGTTATGATAGAGTATTAACTGGTATAGAACTAGCCCCAGATTTAAAAATTACAATGGATTTAGAAAAAGCTCTAAATAACTCAGATTTAATTATAGTAGCAATACCTTGTAATAATGTAAGAGAAGTCTTGATTAGAATTAAAGATTATTTAAATGATGACAGTAAAGTAATACTTGTGTCAAAGGGACTTGAAAGGAATACTGAATTTTTAATGACAGAAATATACAAAGAACTTAATTTAAAAGGAAGTGTATCATATCTTGCAGGACCTACTTTTGCTAAAGAATTAATTGTAAATAATAGAGCAGGATTAACTCTTGGCACAAAAGATGAAAAAACTAAAGAATTAATGTTAATTTTATTTAAAGATACAAATATTGAAATAGAAGTAACAAAAGATTATATAGGATTACAATTATATGGTGTTATTAAAAATATTTTAGCTATCTTGATGGGAAGTATTAATAGCAAATACAGAGGTGATTCAACAAATGCCTACTATTTAACTAAATGTTATAATTATGCAAAAGATTTAGTTACAAAACTAGGTGGTGCTAGAGAAACCGCCTCTTGTTATGGTGCTTTAGGTGATATTTTACTAACTTGTAACAGTAAAACTAGTCGAAATTATAGTTATGGTATATTATTATATACAAATAAAGATGAAGCTAATAATTATAAAAAACATTTTACTGTTGAAGGCAGTATTGCTATTAACTCTTTAATAAAACTATTAAAAGAGAAAAAGCAAACATCATTATTTTTAGAAAATCTAAGTAAATATTTTAATGGATCTATTGATCTAAATGAAGTATTACAATTATTTTAGGCCTATAGTATGGAAGTTTATTTAGAATCAATTAAAACAGCTTTTCTCATCTTCCCTTTTCTTGCCTTTTTAATAACAATTCCATATTTATTATTTGAATATCATAAATATGGATCTGTTCCTTTAATTAGAAGCAGCATAATTTATACCTTTATTCTATACTTACTAGCAGCTTATTTTTTAGTAATTTTACCACTTCCTAGTAAAGAAGAAGTATTAACTATGCCAACCAAAGTACCACAATTAATACCTTTCAATTTTATAGGAGATTTTATAGAGGCCTTTAGAGAAATGAATGGTTTTAATTTTTTTAAAGAACCTATAGTTTATACAACTCTATTTAATATTGCTATTACTCTACCATTTGGTATTTACCTGAGATATTATTTTAAAAAGAAATGGTATACTACATTAATTTATACTTTTCTTCTAAGTCTTTATTTTGAATTAACTCAATTTACAGGCCTTTATGGACTTTATCCTAAAGCGTATCGCCTTTTTGATGTAGATGATTTAATTATAAATACATTGGGAGGCCTTATTGGTTATCTCATAACACCATTAGTTACAATCTTTCTTCCTAATAGAGATGAAATTGATAAAATATCTTATCGACGTGGAAAAAATGTATCTTTTTATAGACGTTTTTTAGCCTTCTTAATAGATATTTTTGTTTTTGCTACTCTCTTATTTGTTATACTAACTATAACAAGATTTGATAGTTCAATAATACCTTTATTTATTACAGTTACCATTTATTATTTAATATTACCAACTTTAACCAAAATAACTATTGGAAAATACATAGTCAAAATAAAATTATCATCTAATAGCAAATATAAACATCTCTCCATTTTTATAAGACAATTTATTCTTTACTTTATTCTTATCTTTAGCCCCATAATAATAATTAATTATAGTGATTATATCCATGGACTTATAATATTATTTTACATAATAATTTTAATCTATGCTTATTTTGAAATAATACTAAAATTTTTTGGCAGAAAAAAGCCTTTATTTTATGAACGTTTAACTAAAACTGAAAATGTAAGCACGATTAGTTATGAAGAAAATGAACCTAGCCAAGATAGTAAAAATATGCTAAAATATAAAAAAGAGGAGGAAGAAGATGAAAATAGAAATTAAAAAAGTAATTTGGCCTTCTTTAATAAGTTCATTAGTTTTACTTTTGTTAGGATTATTACTATTCTTTAAATCGAGTGCGACTTTAATTGCTATTTCTTACTTGATAGGAGGAATACTAATAGGCTTAGGAATAATTGCTATTATAAACTTTCTAAGAAATAGTGCTGGAGATATTTTTAATCAACTAAATATAGTATATGGTATTGTTAGCATAGTTGCTGGTATTTTCCTTGTAACTGTCCCAGAAACTATTGGTAGTATTATTCCAATTGTTGTAGGTATTACTGTAATTATCAGTAGTTCTCTTAAAGTTCAACAAGCTTTAGTTTTAAAAAGAATAGGTAGCAAATACTTTCTAGCCTCTCTAATTATGGCTATATTATGTTTAGTGTGTGGTGTTGTTATTTTATTTAATCCGTTTACAAGTGCGGTTGTTGTCACTAAAATAATTGGTTTATTCATGATTATTTATGCTGTCTTAGATATAATTAATAGTGCTATTTTAAAAAAGAGTAGTAATATTAATATTGAAATTAGCAGAGGGACAAGAGATTCTAAACATAAGAAAACTAAAAATGCCAAAGTTGTAAAGGAAGTAGAAAAAGAAGAGGAAGATTAAATGTTAATACAATTTAACTTAAGTGATTTTTTAGATGATTTAAATACTAAACTTAATTATTTTATTAATAAATATACATCTTCTCCTATATTTTTGATAGTTACTGCTGCTGTTCTTTTCATAATTGGATGTTGGGCCATTAGATATTTAGGAAGAAAGTAAGTACCTAGTGATACTTACTTCTTTTTATTAAAATAACATCTAGTGAAAGTCAATAGCTTTGCTATAGTTTCTTGGCTTATAAAAATTTTTATATGAGGAGGTGTAGAAGTGGAAAAATTAAAAATAGGACATAAATATCAAATTCATAGTTACAAACATAATGGTCAAATATATAAGGCTTGGGATGAAGCAGTTCTTTTAAAATTTGATTTCAAAAATGGTATTTTAGTTTTTGGTAATAATTGTACAACTGTTACTGAAAAAGATGGTCATAAATGGCAAACGAAAGAACCTGCTATTTTATATTTCTTTTTAAATAAATGGTACAATATTATTGGACAGTATAAACAACGTGGCATATGTTATTATTGTAATATGGCAAGCCCTATAATTATAGAAGATAATACAATTAAATATATAGATTATGATTTAGATGTAAGAGTTTTTCCAAATGGTAGTTTTAAGGTAGTAGATAAAAATGAGTATAATTATCACAAAGATAAATTTAAATATCCTAAAGAAATAGACTATATTATTAAGAAAGAATTAAATAATTTGATTTCTGAAATAAGAACAAAAGCAAAATATTTTAATAATGAGGAGATAGAAAAGTGGGTTAAATATTACTTCTTTTTGGTTGACAATAAAGAAAGTATCACAAATTAAAAAAAATAGTAAAATTAAATAGAAAGTTCCCGAATTATTAAAGGGACTTTTTTTAACGACTAAATTCCCAGCCCGAAATTTAA
>CALVTA010000006.1 GCA_944359735.1 uncultured Bacilli bacterium
AATAAAAAAATAGCAGGAAAGCCTTTTTATATAAGACTTTCTCTGCTGTTCATAATTTTTTTCATGTTTTTATCCTGGCTTTTTACTAAAGTATTCCAAAGAATGAGAATACAATTGAAACAATTATAATTCCTACAATTAGAACTGTAGTATTTACTTTCTTTCTTAGTAAGAAATAGATTAAGAAAGTAAAGGCAAATGGTAAGATATTAGGTAAAATCTTATCAAAGAAATCAGTTTGTAAATTGACAGTAGCATCATGTCCAATATCGATTGTTGTTTTGACTGTTAATGTTACATATGTTGCAATTAAACCTCCTAATATTGTAACTCCCAATATTGAGGCTGCATTACTAACTCTTTTTGTGTTTTCTTGTATTTTATCTAAGGCTGTTACACCTGTTTTATAGCCAATTTTAGCTAGTGGAAAACGAAGTAAAAATGCTATAAAAAATACTAAGAAAAATAATATTGGTCCTAGAACATTTCCTTGACTAGAAAGAGAAGCACATATACCTGCCATAATTGGGAGTAATGTAAACCAAAAAAGAGCATCACCAATTCCTGCTAGAGGTCCAAATAAAGATATTTTTATCTTTTTAACTGTTTCAGGGTCTTCGCCCCCCTCATATAAAGATAACATTAAGCCTTGTAAGTAAGGTAGTAATGTATTATGAGTATTTATGAACTCTAAATTATCATCTAATACTCTAGATAAAGTCTTAGGGTCCTTTTTATATATTTTCTTTAATGCTGGTCCCATTGATGCTGTAAAACCTATACTTTGCATTCTCTCGTAGTTAAAGCAAGATTGATTTAAAACAGAAAGGAACGCTAAATTGTTCAAATCTGAATTAGTTATAACTTTTTTTCTATTTTTAGATTTAGATTCCACCTTTTTCACCTCCATCTACATTTGCAACTGCTAATTCTTTTTCACTACTTCTATAATATTCCATTAGGGCAAAAGCTACTCCCATAATTGCAACTGGTAAAACATTATCAATTTGAATAAATGTTGCGAATAAGAAACCAGCTAGTAAGTATGGGATATATTTTGCTTTTAATGTTACGCGAAGTAACATAGCAAATCCAACGGCTGGTAATAATCCCCCTGCTGCCTGAAAGCCATTAATTAGCCACTCCGGCATTGCTTCAACTAAAGCTTTTAATGGTTCTTGAGCAGCATAAACTGATAAGAATGTTAAAATGCCAGTAGCAATACTTGTAATAGCAATTCCATATAAACACAAACGGAATAGCCCTTTAATATTACCTTCCTTGGCATAGCGTTCTGCAGGTTTATTGAAAGCTGTAAATGCCGTATTTCTAACAGTCCATAAGAATTGCAATAATACTCCGAATGGATATGCTAAAGCTAGCGATGTTGCTACATTATTTCCTGTAATATGAGCAAAAACAACAGTCATAACACTAGTAAGTAAGGCTTCTGGAACAGAGGCACCTCCAATGCCTGCAATACCTGCGAATGCTAGTTCTACCATACCACCAGCTATTAAGCCTGTATTTAAATCGCCTAGAATTGCTCCTACTATAGGGCAAACAATAATCGGTCTAAAGATAAATAGCACTTCTAAGTGACGATCAATAACAAGAATCATAATTACTAAAGATATAACTATTCCTTGCAATAAAGTTATTTCCATAAATTAAATCTCCTCTCTCTTAAAATTCTTTTCTTTGTGAATCAGGTGTATCTTGAATATAAATTTTATTAACATGTTTTTTTATATAGTTTAAATCTTTTAAATCTTCGTTACTAACAGATACTTTGTCTGTTAGTTTTTCTTCACCTTCATCATAATATAAATTGCCAATATCTACTTCCTTAATCTTTACACCTCCTTCTATAACCCTCCTTAAGTCTTTAGGAGTTTGACATATTAATAAAATATGTTGGTCATCTGATGCTTGATCTATAATATCAATAGTCTTTTGTATTGTGAAAAATCTTGTATCATAACCTAAAGATGAGGCAGCCATTTTCATAACGCTTTTCTCTATTTCATTTTCTGCTGTTTCATCATCTGCTACAACAATAAGATTAGCTCCTACTGCACCAGCCCATAAGCATACAATTTGTCCATGAATTAATCTATTGTCAATTCTTGCTAATAAAATATTATTATCTTTTGCCATATTTTTCCCTCCTTAATAATACTTTCCATATATTTTCTTAGCCTTACTATCTAAATAAGTTTCTACTTCTTTAGCTGTTTTCAATTTTAAAATCTTATTAGCAATATCTTTTGCTTCGTTAGAATCTATCAAAGAAATTAGTTTTTTTACTTTCAAAACCATGCTAGCATTAACACTAAATTCTTGTAGACCCAGTCCTACTAAAAGAATAATTGCTAATGGATCTGCAGCCATTTCTCCACACATACCTACAAATTTAGATTTTTTGTCCTTAACAGCATCTATGGTATTTTTAATAAGTCTAATAACTCCAGGATTATAGAAACTATAAAGACCACTAACAGTAGGATTTAATCTATCAACAGCGACTGTATATTGAATTAAATCATTAGTTCCTATACTAAAGAAATCAACTTCATCTATTAACATATCTGCCACAATTGCAGTACTAGGAACTTCTATCATAATACCTACTTTAATATTTTTATTGAAAGGAATATTCTTACTCGCAAGGTCTGCTTTTGCTTCATCCAATATTTCGTTAGCTTTATATATTTCTTCTAATGAAGAAATCATTGGGTACATTATTTTTACATTACCATATTTACTTGCTCTTAGTATAGCTCTTAAACTAACTTTAAAAAATTCTTTATTGTCTAAGCAATATCTAATAGCACGATATCCTAAAAAAGGATTTTGTTCTTCTTTTATGTCAATATAAGGGCACTTTTTATCTCCGCCAATATCAAGAGTTCTAATTATTAATGGTTTACCATTAAGTTTCTCAGCAAAAGATTTATAAATATTAAATAAATAATCTTCAGTAGGTGGTATACTCCTATTCAAAAATAAAAATTCTGTTCTAAATAAACCTATACCATCACAGTTAACTTCTAATAGTTTGTCTAGCTCACTTAATTCCCCAGCATTAGCAGTTATTTCTAATTTTTGATTGTCTTTAGTTCTAGATTTTTTATCTTTCATTTCTATTAATGAATTCTTAAGAAGTTCTTCTTTTCTTATTTTATCCTTTATATTTTTCTTTTGTGTTTCTGTTAAATTTGTTTCAATATAACCTTCATTTCCATTAACATAGATTATATCATCATCATTTAGAGTCTTACTTATTTCCTTTATACCAAATACTGAAGGAATTCCTAAAGTAGAAGCCAGTATAGCAACATGACTTGTTTTACCACCAAGTTCTGATACAATTCCTTTTACATATTTTAAGTTATTTGATAGTAAAACAGATGGTGATATTTCTTCTGCCACTAAAATTGTATCTTCATCTAGTCTAGACAAATCTATCTCTTTAATTCCTAGTGCCTTTCTAATTAATTTATTAGTAACATCTTCTATATCTTTGCTACGTTCTTTTAAATAAGCATTATCAACTAAAGAAAGTTCTTCTTCTTTTTGCTTCATAACTTTTGTAATGGCTGTTATCTTATCACACTTTTCTTTAGCAATTACTTCTTCCATTGTACCAATAAGGCTGTTAGAACTTAAAAGTATTTTATAAAAGTTACATAATTGTTTTATTTCATCTTCTAAAGCCTCATTTTCTAGAGATTCATAATCTTTACTGACCTTTTCAATAATTTGTTTTAAGTCTTCTTTTTCTTTATTTATGGCTCCAACAGTTGTTAAATTTCTCGTTTTTATTTTAGGTATTTTAGTATTAATTATATATACTTTGCCAAGGGCTAATCCATTTCCTACCTTATTACCTAAGTATTTCATCTACTCTTCACCTTTTTCTATATAACTATATATAGCATTAATAGCTTTTTGTTCATCTTCACCTTCTACTTCTATAGTTAATTTATCGCCACAATTAATATTTCCCATCATAACTTCTAAAATTTCTTTAGCATTTATACTACTACCATTATGAACTAATCTAATATCTGATTTAAATGTAAGAGCAAGTTCTACTAAATTACTTCCTGGTCTTGCGTGTAGGCCCGATACACTTTTAACGACAACATCTTTTCTTACCATATAATCACTTATCCTTTACCTTAATTTATCTTATAAAGTAATAATAGCATAAGTTAAGTTTAATTTGCAAATCATTTTAAAATACTTAAGTAAAATAAAGTAAAACCAAAAGTAATAGTTTTAATGCTCTTTTGTTTTACTAAATAATAATAAAATCAATGATAAAATGAAACAAGTCCTGGTTTGTTAGATGATGATATTAAAAATTTAATTTAAACTAGACAAGAAAGTTTATACTGATATAATGTCACCTGTTACTTATTAATAGATTTAATTATTTAGATAATAGCTATGATAAAATGTTCATCATTTTGATTAAATTCTAGAAAATATTAAAGAAAAAATTTTAATAAAAAAGTGACAATTAATTATTATCACTTTCCAAATATCTTACATAGTATTCATCAAATGTTAGATTACTAGCCTTTATTTTTTTTGCCAAGTCAATTCCTACATAACGATAATGCCAAGCTTCAAAGCTATAGGTAGTAATAGATTCTTTATCTTTAGGATATCTTAAAATAAATCCATAATCAGCAGCATTTTTCATCATCCAATTGTATTCCTCAGTATTTTCAAAGTTATTAAAATCATCAAAAGCCCTTGTAACATCAACAACTAAACCTGTTTGATGTTCTGAATATCCTGGTCTTGCCGAGTAAGTATCAGCTAAAGAAACACCATCATTCTTAACATAGTTATTATATAGATTCTCTTGGTAAGAATAAGATCTATAAGCAGATACTACTCTAATATTCATATTATCATTTTTAGCTTCGTTAATTAATTTTTCAAGGTTATCCTTTGCTTCCTTTACTAAATAAATACCACTTTTAGCATAGCTATTATCTAGAAGTTCTAAATTATTAGGAATATAGTTATTATCTAAATAATTAAACTTATTAACCAGTAAATAGTTAGTATTTAAATTGCTAGATGGCATTGTATCAGTATAAACTGTCTTGTCTAGGTTTAAATTAACTCTTGTAATAACATCATCTACACTTAAATCAGGATTATTTGTCTTATAACTTTTATATCTTTGTAAATTTTCCATTTTATAATAAGAATATTTACTGAATTCATTATCATTATGTTTTACTTCTTCTGTTTCCTTTTCTTTAATATCTTCTATATCCTTATTTTTACTATTAGTATTAAATAAGAAAATCATAAGAACCACAAATATGATAACAATAATACTACTTAAAATAATAACAATCTTTTTCATTTATAACACCTTACTTAATTTTATTACATTTAGCTATTATTAATACCATAATATCATATCTATAATTATTTTTATATATTAAAGAATATTAATTTGTATAATTTTTTTATTTTTTATAAATTAATAAATAACTAAAAATCATATTTAAAAAAGGTTTGCATAGCTTTTATTAGGAGTTGATTAAATGAAAAAAACTTGTTTACTACTTATGTTATCTATTCTTTTAATACCTTGTTTTGTTAAGGCAGAAGAGATAAATAATACTAATAATGAAACTGAAGTAAAAGAAGAAAGTAGTGAAGATAATACTACTAAAGAAAGTAATAACGATTCGTCTACTGATACATCACTAATACCTAATGCTACATCAGGAATTTTAATGGATGCTACAACAGGTGATATAATCTTTGAAAAAAATAAAGATGAACAAGTAGCAGTTGCATCAATGACAAAAATGGTAGCTCAAATAATTATATTAGAACAAATCGAAAGTGGTAAGATTAAATGGACCGATATAGTAACAGCAAGTGCTAATGCTTCAGGTATGGGAGGAAGCCAAATATATTTAACAACAGGTGAAGAGATGACAGTAGAAGAAATGATGAAAGGTATATCTATGGCTAGTGCTAATGATGCAACTGTGGCAATGGCTGAATTTATTGCAGGAACAGAAGTAGAATTTGTAGAGATGATGAATAAAAAAGTAAAAGAATTAGGTCTTAAAAATACTCATTTTAAAAATTGTACAGGTTTAGATGAAGATGATCATTACTCAAGTGCTTATGATATGGCTATAATTGCTAAAGAACTCTTAAAACATGAAAAAATATTGGAGTTTTCAAGTGTTTATGAAGATTATTTAAGAGAAGATACAGATAATAAGTTTTGGCTAGTTAATACTAATAAGCTAGTAAGGTTTTATGAAGGAGCAGATGGTTTAAAAACAGGACATACTGATGCTGCAAAATACTGTTTAGCGGCTACGGCCAAAAGAAATGATTTAAGACTTATTGCTATTGTTTTAGGAGAGGAAAATAGTGGAATAAGAAATAGTGAAACTATGAGTTTACTTGATTATGGTTTTAATAATTATAAAATAGAAATATTAAAAACAACAGATGATATTGTTAAAGAAATTAGTCTTGACAAAGCGACAAGTTCTAAAATAAGTCTAGTACCACTTAACGATATAGCAATTCTTTCTAAGAAAAGTGAAGATGTAAAGAAATATACTTATGATATAAAAATAACTAACAGTGATCTTCCTTTAAAAAAAGGTAGCAAAGTAGGTAAAATTATAGTTAAAGATAGTGATAATAACAGTATTAAAGAAGAATTTTTAACAGTAACAGAAAATATAGATAAACTTAATTTCTTAGAACTTTTAGGAAAAACACTAACAGATATAATGGTAGGTAATATTAGTTTTATATAAAGATTTCATTAGGAAATAAAGAAAAGAGAATTATTTTGATATGAACACCCGTTTCTTGGACAAAAAAAGGAACGAGGTTTTTATATGACAGATTAAGTTATGAAGATAAATATGAAATATTATATGATTTAATAAATGTAATAAAAGACTAATATTATAGAATTAAAGAAAAATTAAAAGGACTGTCTCCTGTAAATTACAGGCTACAATCCTCTAATTAATACTACTTATAAACTGTCCAATTTTTGGGGTTCAGTTCACTTGTTCTCTTTTTTTATCGCTTCATCTATATCACTTTTCTTAAGTCTAAGAGTCTCTTGTATTACTCCTGTGGCATTAAAACACATACCAAGAGTAAAAATATAAGCTAAGATATAAACCCAAATTAATAATACTAAAATATTAGACATAGCACCATAAAACACATCATAATTAGCAAAATAATCTACATAGAATGCGTATATTTTAGAACTCAGTAACCACATAATAGTTGTAAATAAAGCTCCAGGAATAGTACTTTTACTACTTATTTTTGTATCTGGAGCAATAGTATATAAAAGCTTTAAATTATAGTATATTAAAAATAAAGAAATTGGATATTTAATAATATGATATATTCCCTCAATTAAATTAGTTAAACCACTATTATTTATTGATGTTGTTAATAGTTTGATTAAAATATCACCAAATGCAGGTACTAGTATTAAGAATAAAAATAATACAACTAAAATTAAAGTCATTAAAATAGCCTTAGCTCTTTTTTTTAATTCACCATTTGCCTTTACTTTATAAATTTCATTAGAAGTATTAATAATAGAATAAGTGCCATTACTAGCTAATATGAATGCAGCACCAAAGAATATAATCATATTAAAGTTTAAGAGATTACCAGTATTGGTTGGGAGTAAATAATTAATAATATCATGAGGTACAACAGAATCTAATATATCTTTAATTGAGGTTGCAGGAAGGCCAAAACCACTACCAATAGCTCCTACTAGAGCTATTAAAGGGATAATAGAAATAACAAGAAAAAAAGCAAGTTGTCCTGGTAGAATACGCATTTCTGGTAACTTAATAATTGAAATAACTTTTCTTAAAAAAATATTTAACTTCTTACCTTTTTTCATTATTATCTCCTACTTTAATCCTTGCTTTTTTGTCATCATCTCAAGAGTTGCTTCATTAATAGCATCATCTAATGTTTTAATATCATCTTCAATCATACTATAGCCCACACTTACTCCAAAATCATGTGGTAAATTCTTCATTTCTTTTTCTAATTTCTTTGCATAAGTTGATATTTGTCTTTCATTATATCCAACTAAATAGACTAAAAACTCATTTCCATCTGTTCTAATAATCTCGCTGTTTTCAAGTTGTGTATTAACTAAAGTTGAGGCAGCAGTTACTATTAATCTATCTCCTTCTTCATGTCCATAATTATCATTAACATATTTTACATTATTAAGATCAATTATAACTACTGCTTGAGGATATACTTTACTATTCTCCCAATCAGGTGCTTTCTTATTTAAATAATTTCTATTCTTTAAAGATGTTAATAGATCAGTATATTTATGTCGATCTTCTTTTTTCACTTTTTTTATTTTTCTTTTTTGTTTAAAGTAAAAATAAAGTATTGTTAGAGCAATTAGGGGAATAGAAACAACTAAAAGTATTATTAAGAATAGATTTATAAAACTACTTCTTTCAACTATTGACCTACTGATATCAGCAAGGCCATTATTTCTATAGTTGTAATAAGAGTTTGTAGTAATTATATAATTAAACAAACTATAGAAAGTATTATTGTTATTTTTAACCATAAATTTATAGTCATTCATCATTGTATTTTGATATAAAATATCATATTCTTTAAATTTAGAATTTTTATATAAATTATATACTTCTTTATCTACTACTATTATTTTGTCATTAGCATTCTTTACTAAATCATCATTATTATCAAATGTTGTTATATCACTACGGCTATTACTTTCAAAGTAATTATAAAGTGAGGTATTATTAACCATAGCAATGTCTTTATCTTTTAAACTTTCAAAAGAATTAATAATATGATTATCTTTTCTTTTACCCAATATCACATAATCTTCAATAAATGTAGATATAGTAGCTTTATAATCATCATTTTCATTACTAAAGTTATAATAATCAAAATAGATATCTACATCACCTTTACTTACTGCTTTTCTTAAGGCTTCCTTACTACTATATTTTTTATAAGTAAAGCTTATATTAGTAAGTCGACTCATTCTATTAAGATATTCTCCAGCAATTCCTGATACTTTGCCATCAACTTCTACTTCATATGGATAATTCTCTACATAACCATAAATATAGTTTTTCTTAACTAGATCTGTTTCTTCTTTACTTGATAAATTATTTTGAGTAATATAATAATCAAAATAAGAATCATTGTATTCATTAACGTAATTATTATTTTTCCATTTTTCAAAGTATTTTCTGATAATATTATTAAGCTTAATATCAGATTCATCATTACTTAAAGTTAATACTAATTTTTTAGACATTTCTGTGAAGTAATAATTAATAAAATAGTTGTTGTTTTCAATAGTTTTATCTAAATACATTATATTAGGAACGATAATCATTCCGACTTGGTCTTCATTCAGAGCTTTAAATAATTCGTCAATAGTTTCATATGACTTAAAGGCTAAATTACTACCAGATTTTAAGTAATAGCTAATTTCTGCTGCATCATCTTTAAAGACACCAAAAGTTATATTAGACATATCAGAAATTCTATTAAGACGCATATATTCTTTACCAATAGCAATATAACCGTCTGTAGCAATAAGCAAATCATTATTAGAAAGTTCATCTTCATTATTTAAAACTCTAAAACTATATGTATTAGTATTTTCTAATTTATTTTCTTTTAAATAGGCCATTTTATTAAATTCTAAACCTATATTTTTCTCGAAATCGTTCAAAAACTTAAAAAATACACCTTCTCCATTTAAACCATACAAGGGATAATCATTAACAACATTTATATCAATCATTGTAGTATCATTTTCTTCAACCCATTTTTTTTCATTAACAGTTAAAGATGTTTTTGCATCTTCTTTATTATAATAAATAAGAACTCCAACAAAAACTAAAATTACAATTAAAAGAGGCAAAATGATTATTGTTTTTTTCTTCATAATTCCTCCTATCTATCTTTGGTAAAACTAAAATTATCCTTGTCTTGGTGTTTATAACCTATTATAGGAAATTTTGCATCATCATTATCTTTCTCTATAAATACTTGAATATCATAATATTTTGTTTGGTCTTCTTCTAAGTTTTCTGTAATAACAGAAGTTAAAGCTTTAGCAGGATCTAGTTCAACATCATCATTAACAGTAATTATAACGTTTAAAACTCGACCCTTTATATCACAACTTACATTTTTAACTTCATCTTTCTCTTCTAGTTTAGATACAATATTATTTTGTTCATCTTTAGTAATTTCTACTTCTTCAATACCATCTAGTCTATCACCATAAATTGCCTTTGCTTCATTTGGAAAAAATGTTAGTTTAATAACAAATACTAAAATTACAAATATTATGCAACAAACAAAGGTAATTACTGTAAGCTTGTTATTTTTAATAAATTTTTTCATAAAATCACTTCCCTAGTATATTTATTATATAATATTATTTATAACATATCAATTATTTATTTAAAAGAGAGATTAACATATCATTAGCTAATTTGGGATTAACTGTACCTTTTGTTTCTTTCATTACTTGTCCCATTAAATACTTTAATGCCCGATCATGACCGTTTTTATAATCGTTTACACTGTCAGGATTATTATCTATTACTTTAATAATAATGTTTTTTATAAAAGTATCATCAGTAATATTTTCAATATTAAATTCTTTCTTTAACTCATCTAATGTCTTATCAGTTTCCATTAAGGAATCTATTAGGTCTTTAACATTTTTATTAGATAAGTCTCCAGTTTCTAAAGCTTCAATAACACTAACTAATTTTTCATATGAAAGATGTGTATCAGTTACTACTTTATTATGTTTATTTAAGTATGATGAGATATCTGATAGTAATAAGTTTACTGCTGTTACATAGTTAGTTTTATAAGAAAGTAGTCCTAAGAAATAACCATTTAGTGGTCTATTATTAATTAGTTTTTCTATTTGTAAAGAAGATAGCCCTACTTTACTATATTTTTCTCTTAATTCATCAGGTAATAAAGGTAATGTACTTAAAGAATCATTAATAAATTCATCAGTAAGTTCTAAGTAAGGAATATCTGGTTCGATAAAATAACGATAGTCATTACCTGTTTCTTTAACTCTCATTAGAATAGTTTTACCTTGTTTATCATCAAAACGTCTTGTTTCTTCTCTAATAATTTCTCCATTATTTAACATTTCTTCTTGTCTTTTAATCTCATATTCAATAGCAAGACCAACATTATGAATAGAGCTTATGTTTTTAATTTCTGTTTTAGTTCCAAAAGTATCATCTTTACTAATAGAGACATTAGAATCACATCTCATACTTCCTTCTTCCATCTTACAGTCACTAATATTAGCATAAAATAATAGTTCTTTTAATTTAGTAAGATAAGCCATTGCTTCTTTACTATTACTAATACAAGGTTTAGTTACTATTTCTATTAAAGGCACACCTGCTCTATTAAAATCAAGTAAACTAACACTACCACGATGAGCACTCTTACAAGTATCTTCTTCAATATGCATTTCTTCTATTTCTATTTTTTTCTTAATGCCATCTACTTCTATTTCGACATAACCATTTCTACCTATAGGTGTTCTATTTTGAGTAATTTGATAGTTTTTAGGATTATCTGGATAAAAATAATTCTTTCTATCAAAGTGCATTTTACGAGTTATATCACAGTTTAAGACTTTACAGGCTCTAATGCCTTGTCTTATTACTTCTTTGTTTATAGTAGGAAGAGTTCCAGGATATCCTAAATCAATAACATTAACTGCTGTATTAGTAGCCATACCATAAGTATTAGCACTGTTTGAAAATAATTTACTTTTACTTTTAACTTCAACATGTACTTCTATACCAATTGTAGGAGTAAATTCACTCATCTAAAGCACCTCCTCTATAAAGCTTGCAAGGTGATAAATAGTCGCTTCATCAAAGGCTTTACCTATTATATGTAGTCCAATAGGCAGACCTTTACTATTAATACCAGCTGGAACAGATAAACCAGGAAGTCCTGCCATATTAACAGGTATTACTAAAACATCATCCATAAAGGCTTTATGAGGATCATCTTTAGTAATTCCTAGCATAGGAGCGACTCTTGTAGTAGTTGGTCCAATAATTAAATCATAGTCTTTAAAGATACGATTAAACTCTTTAGTAATATCATCGCGTACCTTCAAAGCTTTATCATAATAGACTTTAGCATTCTCACCACTTAAGATATATGAACCTATCATAATTCTTCTTTTAACTTCATCACCAAAGCCTTCTCCTCTTGTTTTAGTATACATAGAATCAACATCATCTACATCACTTGCTCTAAATCCATAACGAATACCATCAAATCTTGCTAAATTACTACTAGCTTCTGCCATAGCGATTATCTGATAAAGGTTAACTGCTGTATCTAAGTATCGCATATCAACGACATCAACAATAGCTCCATTTTTTTCTAAATAAGAAATTACTTCTTTAATTCTCTTACTAATCTCTTCATCAACAATATCACTAATAAAATATTTAGGTAAGGCTATCTTCATTCCTTTAATATCTTCACCAATAAGTCTTGTAAAGTCTTCTTTTTCCTTTTTTACACTAGTAAGGTCTTTTTCATCTTCACCTACTAAGATATTTAGTAATGCTGCATTCTCATAGACATTTCTAGTCATCGGCCCTATTTGATCAAGACTCGAAGCAAACGCTACTAATCCATAACGTGATACTCTTCCATAAGTTGGTTTCATTCCCACTATTCCTGTATAACTAGCAGGTTGTCTAATACTTCCACCTGTATCAGTTCCTAGAGCAAGAGGAATTAAGGAACCTGCTACAGCACTAGCGCTACCACCTGAACTACCACCACTAACACGTTTTTTATCGTGAGGGTTTAAAGGGGAACCAAAGTAACTAGTCTCACTAGTAGAACCCATAGCAAATTCATCCATATTAGTTTTGCCTATAATAAGCATTTTAGCTTCTTTTATTTTATTTACAACAGTTGCGTCATATATAGGTATAAAATTATCTAAGATATGTGATGCACAGGTTGTACGCATATCTTTAGTTACAATATTATCTTTAATAGCGATAGGAATACCAAAGAAGATATTATCAGGATCTACTTCACCTAAGTCTTTCGCTTCTTCTCTTACTTTATCATTTATGGTAATAAAAGCATTCAAGTCTTTGTTTTCTTCTATTCTTTTTAAGGCTTCATCTACTAAATCAAGAGGGGTTATTTTACTTTTTACTAATAACTCATGTATTTCTTTAATACTTAAATCTAAATATTTACTCATTAATCATCACCGGCACTTCTATAAAACTTCCATTCTTTTTAGGAGCATTTATTGTCGCAGCCCTTGCACTTAACATCTCCCCTACAACATCTTCTCTTAATCTAGTATTATCTTCTATTGGTGTATATATCATTCCATCATCAAAGTCTTTTACATCTTTTATTTTATCTATATCATCCATTAGTACTTTAAGCTCTCCTCTAAACTTCTCTATTTCTTCTTCTGTTAAAGAAATACGAGCTAGATGGGCAACATGTAGTACTTCTTCTCTACTTAATTTATCCATAATTCCTCCTTTTCTTACTAGCTTATTATAGCATAGTTTAAAAGCAAAAAAAAGTAATAGTACTTATATAACTATACTTTCCTACTACCTAATTTTAAAACTCTTTCATTCGCTTTCGCAATTTCCTCTTTTCTTTTATAATCATTTTCTAAAGCTACTTCAAGAAAATACTTTTGATCTAAGAAACGTTCAACTTTATAGAAATCTCTATTCTTATCTAATTCATCTAACTCTCTTTTTATTATTTCATCTTTAACATAATTTTCTTTATATTCAAAGTTAAATATCTGTAAGTATTCTTCTAAAGCTTTTAAATAATCTGGACTATTGTTTTCCCTAAAAAATGTATCTATTCCCTTAAAACTAATTATATCTTGGCCATAATTAATTGATGTTAATGGTTTAAGAAAAGGACTTTCTTGTAAATATATTTTATAAGTAGCAGGATAAACTTTCTTTCCTATCTTTCTTTTATCCTTTAATTTAATTTTTCTTAAATAATTATCATTAACTGGTATTAATCTATCAGTAATATCAACTACTCTATTACCAAAGCTTTCAGATATTTTATCTGTAACTAAATTAAAATCACTCTCTAAATAACTAATGTTATATAAACTTAAAACTCCTTTATTAGGTAAATAAAATTCTTTTCTAATTTCCATACTTTTCTCCTATAAAATAAACATTATCATAATTAAACTCTTTTTCATTTAGATTAAGACTATAACTTGAATCAATATGAGTACATCTTCCATCAAAGTTAGTTTTAAATTTATCATTTTTAACATTTACTAAAGTATAAGGAATATCTTTATCTATATTTAGAATATTACCTTTAATAAGCATTACTTCTACATAGCCTTTAGTTTTAACTACTAAAGGAATATTACCAAATCTTTTTCTAATAGATTCTATTAAGTCTTTTAACTCTATATTATTAAGTTCTACTGATAAAGTGACTGCTTTATACCCCAACTTATAAAGGTAATAAGCAGTATATGAATTAAAGACATTTAAATGATAGGAGCTGGTTACATCAGTAGTTGGTCTAAATAAATTACTAACTATACTTTTATCTTTTAAAACATCTTTAATATAGAAAGGATTTCTTTCTACTTCCTCGTAATTATCTAACTCTATTATTTCATTAGTATTTATCTTATCAAAAGTTACTTCATTAATAATAGGCTCTTTATAATCATTAATTCGTTCTCCAATTAATCTTTCTGATAAAGTTCTTCTTGCAATATTTAAATCACCTATTCTAATAAAGATATCTTCATCCATATCTATATTTATATGTTTAGAAACAAAAGGAGTATTACCTAATTTTTCTAACTGACTAATTAATCTGTCTTTAGATATAGGATTATTAATAGATTTCTCTACAATATTACCAGTATAAGTAACAGAGTGTGTTAAATCACTAAAAATTAAAGTAAATGCTTCTCCAACTTTCGCTTTCACATCTATATTAATAGGAACTTTTCTTTTAATAGTAAAGGCAGTTATTTCAAGAGATTTATCTGTAGTCTTTCTAACTTCATCTAGATTAGTTAACTTAACTTTATTATCTATTTCAACTATTTGTTTAGGATTACCCTTATTAATTAGTTTATCTTTCATGTCATAAAGATAATTAACAATCATTCCTTTATTACTTTCTCTAAATCTAATGCCATCCCCTTGTAATAGAGGCCTATCTAGTTCTATTTTAATTCTTTCATCATTAACATCTATAACTTTACCTAAATGACTTCCTAAATGATTAGGACTTTTTTTATTGATTAAGTCTTCATCATTAAACAAATGGCCTTTAGTAAAACCTCTATAGAACATACTCTTTAAGTCTTCTAAATCTTTAGTAGTTAATTCATTGCCATCAAGTATTTTGCGATAATATTTAGTAATAAATCCTACATAAGAAGGACTTTTCATTCTTCCTTCTATTTTTAGACTAACAATATTATTAGGTAATTTTTTTATATCAAACGAAGTATTTAATTCTTTCATAGATAATAAATATCCTTCATCTATTAGATTATCGTCTTGATATAATTTATAAGGTAATCTACAACTACCAACACATTCTCCTCTATTACCGCTTCTATTACCTAACATAGAACTAAATAAACAATTACCAGAATAACTTACACACAATGCTCCATGAATAAATACTTCTAATTCAATAGGTATATCTATCTTTTTTATTTCATCTATACTCATCTCTCTTGGGAGTACCACTCGTTTTACACCTATTTCATATAGAAGTTTAATGGTCTCATAACTACTACTATTAACTTGAGTTGAAGCATGAATAACAAGATTAGGATACTTTTCTAAGCATAAAGAAATCATACCAAAGTCTTGCATAATAATAGAATCTACTCCTAAATTATATAAAAATTCTACTTCCTCTAAAAAAGTTTGGACTTCATTTTCTTTTACTAAGGTGTTCATTGTTACATAGATTTTAAGACCATAGATTTTAGATAATTTCAAAACTCGTTTTAATTCATCTTCTGTAAAGTTTTTAGCATAACTTCTAGCTCCAAACATTTTTCCTGATAAGTATATTGCATCTGCACCATTATTTAAGGCCGCATAAAATGAATTTATATCACCTGCTGGGACTAATAACTCCATAGATAACACCTCTTATCTGATTTATCATACAAAATATTTTTGTTTTTAACAATAAAAAGTACTAATTATTATTTTAACACTCTACTCTTTTCATGTTCAGTAGATTCTTTTAGCTGGTTTTTACTTAGTTTTTTGACATCTAAAATTGTTATATTTCCTAATGCCCTAGTTATCTCTTCTTTATTATCTATAAAATATTTTTGCTTTTCTAAGATTTTTATTGAGTAAATAGCATTGATACAAGCTCCTGATAAGCTGCCTACAAAACCTGCTGTACATTTAGATAAAGATGGGGTTGATAAGTTTTGATAAATTGTATTGATAAAATCACCTATAAAATTAGTATCATCAATTTGTAATTTTATTCCCCAGACTTCATTAATTATTGCTAAGCTTAATGATATTACAGAAATTGCTGTACCTATTTTAAATCCTAATACTAATTCTCTTTTAAAAACATTTTTTTCATATATCTTTAAATTAGTAATACTTTTTATTGTCTTTTCCTCTTTTTCTATTTGTTCAGCTTTAGTTTTCATAAAAACTTTTATAATCAATCTTATAGAAATGATTGATCCCTTTCTAATCATATTATTTCTTGATCTTCTTTAATTACTTGCATTTGATCATTTATTTTTAACATTTTTTGATCTAATGTATGAATATTTTTAGCACATTTATACATATCATTCTTTATTTCTTCAGGTATTTTTCCCTGAAATTTATAGGTTATCTTATGATCTAAACTTGCCCAAAAGTCCATAGCAACTGTCCTTATTTGAATTTCTGCCTCAACTAAAGTAACACCATCTATTAAATAAACTGGAATATATACACTTAAGTGGTAACTTGAATAACCAGTATCTTTAGGGTTAGTTATATAATCTTCTTTATCGTGAACAGTTATATAGTCACAACTTTCTATTATTTCAACTATTTTGTAAACATCGGATAAAAATGAACAAACAATTCTGAGTCCAACCATATCATGAATATGTTCTTCAATATTCTTAGGTGTTACTTCATAACCTCTAGATATTAATTTTTTACTAGCACTCTCATAAGTTTTTAATCTTGATTTTATGTGTTCAACAGGATTATAGTTATTTTGTCGTTCAAAATCTTGTAACAAAATACTAATTTGTGTTTCTAAAGTTTTTAGAGCTGCTGTATATTTCAATATTAATACTTCTAGTTCTTTTTCTTCCATTTTTCTCCTTCCCAAGATAATTAAAACTAGACCTAATTATCTTCTAAGTCTAGTGTTTCAATTTCTTCTACTACTGCCAATTGTTGTTCTACAATTATCTTTAACTTTCGTTTAAAAATCTTAACATTTTTCTCTAATGTATCTGCTTCTTGTTCTATTTTTCTAGCTTTTAATAAAGATTCTCCCACTATCCTTGAAGCATTATGCTTAGCATCATCTAGTATAACTGTAGCTTCTTCTCTAGCAAGTCTTTTAACATTATCGGCTGTTCGCTCAGCATTTATTAAAGATTGTTTTAAAGTATTTTCTAAGTTTTCATAATGACTTAATTTATCTTTTAATGTTTCAATTTCCTTTTTTTGGTCTTTACATTTTCTTATTATACCTTCTGTTTCTTTTATTACATCTGTTACAAATTTATTAACCTCAGCTCTATTATATCCATTAGCTTCATAATTAAATTTGTCCACTTATATCACATCCCTTAAACACGGGTTTTACCAATCAAATTCATCATCTTGTTTTTTAGCTTTTCTAGATTGTGGTTTTGGTGGGGCATCCTCAGTTATTTCTCCTTCTACATTAACATTATTCGGAGTACACAAAAATATGCCTCCTCCTAATTTTTGCAAATCTCCACCAATAGCATATAGAGTACCACTTAAGAAATCAACAATTCTTTTAGCTTGATCTGGCGTTACTCTTTTTAAATTAACAACAACAGCGTTTCTTTCTTTTAAATAGTCTGCTATTTGTTGACTTTCCGAATAAGCACGTGGTTCTAGTAGCATCATTTTACTACCTGCTACACCATTTTCATCAGCATAATCTTCTCTACTCACTTTATAATACTCCTCCTCTTTAATCTCTTCTACCTCTGTATCATCACTACCAATTAATTTTTTTAATTTATCTAAAGCCATACTTTACCCTCCTATTAACTATATATTATACTACCATATTTTTTTTAAATAGAAAAGTATTTAATTATTTTTATACCAAATATTTTTAATATTAACATTATTTGATAAAGGTTCTGGATCAGCTTTTTCGAAATAAAGATTAATTGGGACTCTAAAAGCACTACCAAAAGCAATGGCATTACCTGGTTTTAAATTTTTTAGTTGATTAGCTATCTCTAAGGAAATTGAGGGAACCATATCTTTAATATATCCTAAATCTTTAGGATGTAATGTTCTTAAAATAACAAAATTTGAACATTGAGAAATTGCAGTATCCGATAGTTCACTGGGTCTTTGTGTAATTAACCCTAATAAAACTCCATATTTTCGTCCTTCTTTAGTAATACGATCAAAGATATTATATCCAAGTATTTCTGTATCAGTATCTTTTTGAACATAACGATGGGCTTCTTCAATAATAATATGATAAGGAATACTACCACGGTTTTCGTTAGTAACGGCTGTATCAAAAATGAGTTTAGAAATTATCTTAGTGATTACTTTAGCAAGACGATCTTCGATGTAACTAATATTGAAATTTACTATCTGGCATTTATTACCATCCATATTAGTAAATAATCTATCTAAATATGTATCTTTAGAAATATAAGCATTAGAGTCAAAGAAAACATGGTTAGGACTATTAGCAAGACTATGGAGTCTAACACTCAAAACATTGGCGTAGTCATAAACTTTATCACTTTTTAATATTCCTTCGCTAATAAGAGCAAAATCCATTGCTGTTTCTAAATCCTTTAAAGTGTATGCTATAAATTTTTCAGGTCTATCTTCTAAATTAAAATCATCCATTATAAACTGTTTTACAAAATTAACAACTAATTCCATTTCCATTAATTTACCAGTTTTATCTATATATAAACACTGTTTAAATGTTCTAACATAACCAGGCTGTACAATTTTGGCTTCTAAGCTTAAATCTTTTGTATTAAATTTAGTTAAAACAGCAATTACTTGATCTCTTATCTTAGTTGATTGATGACCACTTAAAAGAATATCAAGCACAGCTCTTGCAATAATGTCATTTTTATACTTGATGACATCAAGATCGTCTCCTGTAAGAATAGTTACAAGACTTAAAGCTTTTTCAATAATAGGTATTTGGTTAGGAGTTGTAACATCTAAAAGTAAAGCTAAATCGTCTACTCCTAAAAGCCATAATGGTATATTTAAAACTTCACTTAAAGCATTATTTGGATTAGTAGTATAAGTTTTATAATGAATATTAGGATTTATTTTGTCAATATTACCAAGTGCTCTTGTATACTCACCATATGCATCAAACATAACAACATGAGCTTCAGTTGGACTTTTTGTTTTATCAGCAAAAATATTTTGTAAAATCCTGCTAACTGAGAATGATTTACCAGCACCACTATTACCTAATATGGCAAAATGATTACTAAAAAAACCATTTATATCAACATTTATCTTGTAATTTTGGTAAATATTAGAATACCCAAATGTTACCTCATTTTCTGTAGGCTCAGCTGGTCCTAGTATCAAAGCAAGTTCATTCATATTTACAATTCTAACGGTAGACCGAAATGATGGTTTTGAACTTATACCTGGAAGAAAAGTATTATTTTTAATTTCGCCAACAATATTTATTTTTAAAGTAGTTTTTGTACTATTAGCTATTTCTCCTACAATTTTAGTACCATTATCTTCAAAAATAACATGAAGATTTAATAAATTAGCTTGTTTTGTTAAATCTATACTCAAGTCTAAGATAACAGTATTGTCTATTATTTCTTTAATTGTTCCTAACATGTTTACACCTTCTTATTCTATAGAAATTATACTATAAATTAATTTTAGTAACAAGAATTTTTTATAAAAAGAAAGAGCACTCAATCTCAGAAGATTAAGTGCAAGACCAATTAGTCAGTACTCAATTTTGTAATCTTAAGTATTACTTCATCTATATACTTAATATTAGAACAAAGATACTTTTGACAAGTCTCTTTAATTTTTATGGCGTCCCCGGGGTGACTCGAACACCCAGTCTATCGCTTAGGAGAGAAGAGTTTTAAATTTCAAAATCAATCCATTTTTTTCAAAACCCTTGTTTTTTCTAACAAAACTGCGATATTTTTAAAATTTAATTTTCAATACAAAGTGTAGATTTTAAATAATTTTAAATATAACTATTTAATTGTTGCGACAAAATCGCGACATCTAACTTTGAAATTCTGTCCTAATTAGTTCTTCGCCTCAAGAACTCCCATTTCTCATCAATATTATAACAATTTTTTTCTATAATAACAACAACTATACAATTCTTACTTTTTTATTCAGATTAATTACAAAAACTGACAAAAAAGTTTACAAAGGAAAAAATACATATCATAAACGTATTGACTAAGATAGAAAAAGAAGATACAATTAAAGTATAAAATATAGAAGGGAGAATGGAAATGAAAAAAGTAAGTAAAATTATGTTTGGACTTGCTGCATTAGCTATTGTTGTATCACCTGCAATACCAGTATATGCACAAGAACCAACTACACCAGGATCTGAAATCGAAGTTCAAAATGGAGTAGCTCAAGTAAAAGATGAAGCTGAGTTCCGTGCTGCTATGAATAACGCAGAAGTAAAGACAATTGAATTAACTACAGATATTACAATTGAAAACAAATTGAATATTATTCAAGATAAAACAATTATCGGTAATAATCATTCAATCACTTATGTAGGAAAATTCAAAAATGATGGAGACAAATATACTTGGGGAAGCGCTGCTACTGAAGGAGAATTCGTAGGTGGTGTATATGTAATCCAAGCATATACATCAAATGTCACATTAAGAGACATTACCCTAACTGGTGCTAATGTTGGTCTTGGTGTAAATGGTGCTAACGTTACATTAGAAGGAACAATAAACGTTACTGGAAATGGATTTGGTGGAATTGAAGTAACAAAAGGACAAGATGTACAAGTACTTCCATCTTTAACAATTAATGGAACAATTGTAAACGAAGATGAAGTTGCTGCTCGTCCTACTCTATGGACAGATAATATTACAGCTGAAGAAGCAGAAGATGTTGCTATTAAATATCAAGGTGTAGAATTAGCTGTTAGTGTTACAAAAGATGGTAAAACTATTCCACAAGTTCAATTATTCTTAAATGAAGAAAACAAACCAACAACAGACATTCCTGGAATTACTGATGTTGCTGACTTAGATGCTGCAGATTATCGTCCAGTTACTGAACCTGAAACTCCAGAAGAGCCAACAACTCCTCCAGATACACAAGATAGAGTTGAAGATGTAGAAAATCCTGAAACTAGTGATCAAGGACTTCTATACATGGCTTTAAGTGTTATTGGTCTTGGTGGACTTGCTGTTAGCATGAAAAAATTCATGACTAGAAAACAAAACTAAAATAATCGAGTAGAGGAAATTAAATAATGGTAATTATTTAATTTGCCCCTCTCACACCACCGTACATACGGTTCTCGT
>CALVTA010000007.1 GCA_944359735.1 uncultured Bacilli bacterium
GGATGAGTGTGTATCCACATCTCTTTCTGTTGCTCACTTGTCGCTGTAGCATAATCTAAATCCTCTGCATTTGCTTTAGCTAGTAAAGTTTCAGTTGCAGGTGTTCTAACATATTCTTCAAACAAATGCCCATTACTTGGTAATGTTAAATCATTATAGTCAAGGCCTACACTTACACCTAAGCCTATTGTTGTTTCACTTCTATAATTATTAATTACTATTATTTTATAAGTATTACTACTACCACTTGTTCCCGCTTTTTCTAAATTTACTCCCTTTGCTTCTGGTGGTGTATTAATACCTTCACTTACTTTATAACCCAGTTCAATAGTTGAAGACAATGTTCCTGTATAATAGAAATTGAATCTTGCTGCTCTGTTATTTGGGTTACTTAGTGTAATAGTAAATTCTTTGGTAGTACTTGCAGGTATTGTCAAGCGATTAGTAGAGACACCATCTACTTTTAAATCATATGTTAAATTACCTGTTTCAATACTTATGGCATTATCTCTTTCTTTGCTAACTGTAAACATAGCATAAGAAAAATATCCTCCTAATAATAGTAAACAAATAATACCTACTCCTAATATATATACTTTAGATACATCTGTTTTCATAATCTGTTTAATCTTATATTTCATATTATCACCTATCTTATAGAAAAATAATAACACAAAATGTGTTATTAGTAAAGATCATTAATTGGGCATTTTACATTATGTTAAAGATAAAAATTATTAAAATGTCTTTTCATCAAAGTAATCTATCAACATGGCCTTCTTGACTTTGTTTAAAGTCTCACTAGCTTTCTCTTTAGCTTTTTTACTACCTTCTTCTAAAATATTATAAACTAAGTCTATGTTTTCTTCGTAATATTTTCTTTTTTCTCTTATAGGTGTTAGTATATCTTCTATTACATCATATAGAAATCTTTTTACTTTAACATCACCTAAACCACCTTTTTCATAATGAGATTTTAATTCTTCTAGATTTTTATATTCAGGAAGATACTTTCTAAAATGTTCATTTGTCGATAGAGCCTCTAAATATATAAAGACAGGATTGTTTTTTGTATCACCAGGATCTTCTACTCTTAAATGATTAGGATCAGTATACATACTCATAACTTTTTTCTTAACCGTTTCACTATCATCTTTTAAGTAGATACAATTACCAATAGATTTACTCATCTTAGCTTTGCCATCTATACCAGGTAATCTTCTACAAACTTTATTATCTGGTATTAAAGCATTAGGCTCCACCAAAGTTTCTCCATATATATTATTAAAACTCCTAACTATTTCTCTTGCTTGTTCTATCATAGGTAATTGATCATCTCCTACGGGAACAATGGTTGTTTCAAAAGCAGTTATATCAGCTGTTTGACTAATAGGATAATTTAGAAACCCTACAGGTATGCTGTTACCAAATTCTTTTTGTCTAATTTCTTGTTTTACTGTGGGATTTCTTTCTAATCTTGCAAGAGTTACTAAATTCATATAATACATTGTAAGCTCACACAAAGGAGAAATCATACTTTGTATAAAAATAGTGACTTTAGATGGATCGAGCCCTACTGATAAATAGTCTATTGCTACTTCAATGATATTATCTCTAACTTTCTTAGGATTTTTAAAATTATCTGTTAAAGCTTGAGTATCTGCTATAAACACATACATCTCATCATAATCACCTTTTTCTTGCAATGCTACTCTGTTTTTTAATGAACCTACATAATGTCCTAAATGCAAATTCCCTGTAGGTCTATCACCTGTTAAAATAACTTTTTTCACTCTTTTCACTTCCTATCTTTTCTCTATATAATACTCATTTTCTCCTTTTTCCAAAATAAAACAATTAGTAGTTATTTGGATATCTTCATAATCTACATCAACAATAACTTTGCCCCTGCTATCTATTATACCATAAACTGTGTTATTTTTAGAAGTTTTACTAACTAAAAACACATCAGATACTTCTGTTTTTTCAATAGAATCATAATCTTCTTTAGTCAATTTTTTCTCATTTTTATCAATTATATATGACTTATTATTTTGATCTAAAACAATAAAATGATTATCATCTATAATATTGATATATGTATATTTTATTGGTATTACTTCTTCATTATTAGTATTAATGACTCCTACCAAGTTATTTTTACCAACTACAGCTAGATTATTTATATCAAAATCTGTACTAATATCAAAGGTATACTGGTATGGTATAACTACATTTTCATTTATATCTATGTAACCAACCAAGATCTCGTTATTAATTGCTTGTGCTAAGCCTTCATAGAATGGTCTGATAGAAATATAATTATTATTTAATACTTTTAAATTTGAATTAGAAATAGTATATATATTGTATTTACCTGTTGAATCTACTAAATAAATATTACCATCTACAAAATATATAGGATTCATATTGAAAAGATTAGATAAAGTATTTAGTTCTTTAGTTTTAATATTATATAAATATATCTCTTTAGTTTCTGAAATTGTAGCATTTATAACAATATTAGAAGAATTACTATCTTTAATGACATCAATTTTATCATAGTTGTAATCTAATAAAAGAGTGCCATCTGAATTAATAAGGCCAACCTTGTTATTCTTATATACTAAATAGCAGTCTGATACATCATCAATTTGCGCGATATCTTGAAAAGTAGAACCTAATATATTATTACCTTTAGAATCACTAAAGTAGTATTCTCCATCCTCTATAACTATTATAAAGTTTTTATTAATAACATTAACTAAATCATATTTAGCTTTCAATACTACTTTACCATTTTTATCTACTAAACCAATTTTATTCTCATTGGTAGTATAAGGGAAGAGTCCATCCACAGAAGTGAATGAACTAAGATCTATTTTTCCTTCTTCTAATTTCATACTATCTATGATAGGATATTTTAATTCAATAATCTGATTTAAATCAGTATCTATATAGCCGAATTTTTTACCATCACTAATAGCAAGATAGTTATCATTTTCAGTCCCTATATACTTATAATTGATATATTCAGAAGTAGTGTTTAGATTAATTTGATCTTTGTAGAATAAACCTATTCCTATCATTAGTAAAGCTATACCAGAAATAGCTAAAGATATTTTTAAAGCTTTATTCATATATCCTCCTTTTATCCCTTTACAATTTCAAACGTATCTAATACATAACTTGATGTTTTAAACCTAAACTTCTCTGTTGCTCCATCGACAATTATCCTATATTTACCAACAGACAAATTAGATACATCAGCTGTATATGTTTGATTAATAGGGTTTGCTCCTACGGAAGTCCAATTGCTAGTACCTATATTAAAACTCGCTAAATTATAAACACACTCACTAGAAGAATTAGCAATACAAAGTGTTCTTGTTTGACCAATTTCCCAACTAACAGCGGTATTATTCATATGAAGTATAATATGGAAAGTTACATCTAGTCCGTTCGCACTTACATTACTAACATACATTGTATTGAATAATCCTGTAGCACATTCAGTACGATTTGGAACATTTTGATCGTTAGGACAAACATCATAATTAGCATTTAAGATGGAAACTGATTTCTTTTGAATTTTTATATTTATCTTTACTACATCAGAAACATTACCTGCATTATCAATAGTACGATACTTAGCACTATGATCTTTCTTGAAAGTATAACTATCAACATGAGATACTTTCTCCCAACCATCGCCATTTCCTCTATTAATTTGGGTTTCTTTTATGCCACTTCCCCCTGTATCTGTAGGATCTAAATGTCTGATAACATTTTTATCTGAAGTTTCTCCTGAATTATAGGATCCCCCACCTGCTTTAGTTAAGGTATAATTTAATACAGGTTTAGTCTTATCTATTCTTACAGTTTGATTGGCTGGACAGGCTGTATTATTTCCGGCATTATCTTTTACTGTTCCAGGAGATGCTGTTGTTGTATTGGTATTTTTCTTAAACACATTTGTTACATTACCAGTACAACCACTGCCACCAGTATCACTACAGGTTCCTGTTAATGTTATATTGTTCTTTGTCCAGTTATTAGAGCCTCCACTACTTACACATCCTGGTGGTGTCTTATCTATTTTTACAGTTTGATTGGCTGGACAAGTTACAGAATTTCCGGCATTATCTCTAACGGCCCCAGGGCTTTGATTTGTTGCATTGGTATTGCTACTAAACTTTCTATTAATATTACCAACACAACCACTACCACCAGTATCACTACAAGTTCCTATTAATGTTATATCTTGATTTGTCCAATTATTTGAACCTCCGCTGCTTGTACATGTCGGATCTGTTTTATCTATTTTAACAGTTTGATTGGCTGGACAGGTTGTAGTATTACCAGCTTTATCTTTTACTGTTCCAGGAGATGCTGTTGTTGTATTGGTATTTGTTTTAAAATCTTTAGTTACATTGCCAGTACAACCACTGCCACTATCACTACAGGTTCCTGTTAATGTTATATCTTGATTTGTCCAATTATTTGAACCTCCACCACTTACACATCCTGGTGCTGTTTTATCAATAAAGTATTCTTCTGTTTCTACTATACATTGATTTCCATCTTTATCATATAATACTAGTTTTAATTGATTTTTTCCATCTGTATCCAAAGTTACCTTTGTACTTCCTGAACCTATATAATTATTTAATTCATTATAAGTTCCTCCATTTATTCTACCACTTAACTCCCATCTATAAGTATTGCTTGGCAGCTTAACATTTACCGTTACATCTTTATTTGTCCATTTTTCTTCCTCTATATTACTGCTAAAATCTACTTCAGCACAATTTATTCCTTTATAAATAGAATATTTTCCTGATTTACGGCTTGCTTTATTACCATTAACATCTATTGCATATCCTGTTATTTCATAAAGTCCTATTTCTGTTAGTTCTATCGTTATTTCCTCTGTATAGCTTTGATACTCACTATCAAAATACGGATCATCTTCTCCGGCTTTTTTTATTACATACCTATAACTTGCTACCCCTGCATTATCTACTACTTTCATTTTTACACTTATTGATTTTGTCGATGATTTTTTATTTGGAGTAAATGTAATTACAGGTTTGGCAGTATCTTCTGTTGTTTCATATTTCTCACATACTAAAGTAAGATAGTATTGATAATCTCTGTTTGTTATTTTTTGAACAGTAACGCTACTCTTATCACCATTACAATCATTATCATCCTTGTCTTTAACAGGATCTATATATTTGCCATTTATTAATGTTTCTAAAGTTACAGTAGAAGTATCTCCAATATTATCTGGCAATTCTTCACGATGATCAGCATAGTATTCTTTGGCTGCTAATATTATCATATCTTCTTGGCTTTTATAATAACTATTATTTCCTCTTTCTATTATACTCTGTATACTAATATAGCCAATTGTTACTAATAAACCCAATATTATTATGGTTGTTAGTAATTCTATTAATGTAAATCCTTTAACCCTTTTTTGCATTCTCAACACATCCTCTATTTTAATTATAGAATAAAATTTAAAAAATTACTAATGTTTTTATATATGGATAATGTAAATTAGCATATATTTTTTAAAAAAGCATAATATTTACTAGGTGAATCTAAATGAATTATTTAAAAAAATTAGGTAAATTTCTATTAACTACTATTATTAGTATTGTTATTTTAAGCTTGATTTTAACTATATTTTATTATTTTGATATTATAAATAATAATATTTATAATATTATGAAAATGATTATAATTTTAGGATCTTTATTTATTAATGCTCTACTACTTGGAAAAAGTTCCAACAAATACGGAATCGTAGAGGGGTTAAAATTAGGGGCGATATTTTTACTTATTATGTTTTTAATTAAAATAATTACTAAAAATTCTTTTGATATTAGAACGCTTATTTATAGTTTTATTATTATTCTAACTACTAGTGTTGGAGCAGTAATTGGTATTAATAAAAAAAGCGAGAAATAAAACTAAAAATTAAATACAAAAAAAACAGAGATATAATTCTGTTTTTTTGTTTAATACTTACTATTAATGATTTAAAACTTCTTCTAAATATCTTATTTCTTTTTTAGTTAATCTTATTTTATTAGAAAATGATTTAGGCAAAACTTTTAATAGAGATTTCTTTGTTTCTAATTGTCTTTGATAATATTCTTTGGTAATATCATCTTTTTTTATCATTAAAATAGGACCTAGAAATAATTTCTTATAAGAGTAGTACTTTCTTCCTTTAGTAAAAACTAATATTTCGTAGATAATATTATTTTCTTTTACTAATGATTCATTGCTAATATGATAACCTAATTTTGTTAGTTTTCTTTTAACAGCAAGAGAATAGTTATTAGGAGATAGAATTAATGTTTCTATATGTTTTAAATTTTTTTTATTATTCTCTATAATTATATTAATATTAAGACCACCCATACCTGAAATGGTTATCGTATCTACTCCTTCTTGATAAGAATCTAAACCTTCTGCTTTAATTAATTTAACTTTGTCTTTAATTTGATAGAAAGAAATGTTTTCTTTAGCTTTTTTTAAAGGATTTGCTTTATTATCACTAGCGATTGCTTTAGTTATTCCTTTTTCTTTAACTAAATAAATAGACAAAAGAGCATGATCACAGCCAATATCCAAGGGATATGAAGAAAGGGGAACTAAATCCCCTATAGTTTGTAATCTTTTATTTATCTTCATTAATCTGTTAAGAAATCCTTTAATTTTCTAGATCTAGATGGGTGTCTCAATTTTCTTAGCGCTTTTGCTTCTATCTGTCTAATACGCTCTCTTGTTACACCAAAGATTTGTCCTACTTCTTCTAGGGTTCTACATTGCCCATCATCTAAACCAAATCTAAGTCTTAATACTTTTTCTTCTCTATCTGTTAAAGTTAATAAAACACTAGCTAGTTCTTCTTTTAACATCTCTTCAGTTGTGTATTCTTCTGGCCCTACCATTCTATCATCTTTAATAAAATCTCCCAAATGTGAATCATCTTCTTCTCCAATTGGTGTTTCAAGAGCTACAGGATCTTGACTTATCTTATATACCTCTCTTACTTTTTCAACTGGAATTTCTAATTTTGCGGCAATTTCATCATCAGTTGGTTCTCTATTTAGTTCTTGAGTTAATTGTCTTTGTACTCTAGCTAATTTATTAATAGTTTCTACCATATGAACAGGCACTCTAATGGTTCTAGCCTGATCTGCTATCGCTCTTGTAATCGCTTGTCTTATCCACCAAGTTGCATAAGTTGAAAATTTATATCCTTTTGTTGGATCAAATTTTTCAACTGCTTTCATCAATCCAATATTTCCTTCTTGAATTAAGTCTAAGAAAAGCATTCCTCTACCTACATAACGTTTAGCGATAGATACTACTAAACGAAGATTAGACTCAGCTAATATTCTTTTAGCCTCTTCATCTCCATCAACAGCTCGTTCTGCATATTCAAATTCTTCATCACTAGTGAGCAATGGAATTCTACCTATTTCTTTTAAATACATTCTAACTGGATCATTTATTTTAACATCTTTAGACATTGTTAAGTCTTCTGACCTAGTATTTTCAGTTATTTCTTCACCACTTGCATCTTCATCACTATCATCACCACTAACAACGTCAATACCTGCTTCTACTAAACTATTATATAAATCATCAAGACTATCACTATCAACTTCTAATCCTTTTAATTCGTCCGCTAGTTGTTCATAAGTAATATATCCTTGTTCCTTACCTAGTTTAATAAGATTATCTTTTCTTTCTGCCATTGTTTTGATTTCTTCTACCATATTATTAACTCTCCCCTATTCTTAGTTTTCTAATCTCTTCTGCATATTTTATTTGTTCACTAGGATCATTTGTATTTTTTATTTTTTCCTCAAGATGTTTAATTGTCTTTTTTAAATTATATTCCCTAATTACTTTAAAGTAATCAAACAATTCATCTTTAGTAAGTGTAGGTTTCAAATCCAATTGTAATATTTCTGCCAAAAGATTAACTAATTCATTTTTAGGTGCCAAATAAGTATAAAAATCAGCTTCATTAATAAAACCATACTTATGATAAAAATAAACAATTTCACTTTCTAATGCTCTTAAAGCTTCAGTAGGAAACACTAAGTGTTCAGACGCTACTATATCAATTATCTCTTGTTTATTTAGCATATAATATATAATATTTAAGCTTGCTTTCTGATACTTATCTTTTTTCTTAAGCTGTGTAGTTTTCATCTTAGTTATTAAAGGTGCTTTTTTATTTAACTTCCTTGCATCTTTTAACTCCTGAAAACTTTTTTCTAGGGTATTATACCCTATTTCAAATCTTTTTGCAAGATCTTTTAAAATTATTTCTATTCTAATAGGATCATTTATTTTACTAGTTTCTTCTAAAACTTCATGAATATAATTAGCTTTTTCTTCACTACTTGTAAAATTACGGTTATGTCCTAAATTTTTAATTTTAAAATCACTATAGTAAATAGCATTATCTATTAGCTTAAAAAAAGCATCTTTACCGTTCTTTAAAATATAAGTATCAGGATCTTCACTATCTGGTAGAGTGATTACTTTAACTTCTAATCCTTCACTTATGAACAATTCTCCCCCACTTATTGTAGCTTTAACACCAGCCTCATCACCATCAAAACATAAAATTACATTGTTGGATAGTCGTTTAATTTCTTTAATATGATCTTTTGTTAAAGCAGTTCCCATTGTAGCGACAGTATTTTTGATACCAATAGTACTTGCTCTAATAATATCCATAAAGCCTTCCATAATTATGACCGATTTTTTTACTCTAGCAGCTTCTTTAGCAATATGGTAATGATATAATAGTTTCCCTTTTTTAAATAACTCTGTTTCTTTTGTATTAAGGTATTTATTTTGTTTGCCACTAGTAATAATACGCCCACTAAAACCTATAACTTTACCATTTAAATCATGTAAAGGGAACATAAGTCTTGAATGGTATATATCATAATCATTAGTAGTAATTCCTACTTTATTAAGTAAATCAAGGTTATATCCTTTAGCAATCAATAATTTTGTAAGACTATCTTTATCTTTAAGAGAATAACCTATTTCAAATTCTTTTATAGTTTCATCATCAATATTTCTTTTTTTTAAATATTCTCTAGCATCTATTCCTTCCTTACTAAGTAAATTATTTTGGTAATATTTATTAGCGAAGTCATAAATATTATACCAATTATCATATTTAGTAGATATTTTTTTAGCTTTAAATCCATTTAAAGTAATACCCACTCTTTCGGCTAAATCATTTAATACTTGATTAAATTCTTTATGTTCATAATTCATAAGAAAAGTAAAAACATTACCAGTAGCATGGCAAGAAAAACAAGTATATATTTGTTTTTCTCTTGAAACACTCATAGAAGGGTTTGTATCATCATGAAAAGGGCAAACACCAAAATAATTTTTACCTCTTTTTTCTAGAGGGATTTTTTCACTAATTATATCAACAATATCATTTTTACGTCTAACTTCATTAATAATATCTTGATTGTTCATAAATATCCTCCTAAAAATTTAAGTAAAAGCATGGTTATTACTTCTAAGAATTTTACTTTATAAATAAGTTACCATATTTCCCTATAGACTTAAATTCCGACAGTCAATTAAATATGATCTGCCTCTTTCTTTAGTAATTTAAGTGTACTGCGCAAAATATATGTTCGTCAACAAAAAACTTTAATTCTTTAATATGTTACCTTTTTTATTATATAAAAACAAGATTATATTGACAAATGGAAATTTCTAAATATTATAATATGTTGATTAATACCAACATCTTGAAAAAAAAGCTAATGAAAAATCTCAAATAATATGTTATACTATATAGCTAAGAGGGAAGAAATATGAAAAATTATAAACAAGAAAAAAGATTTAGAAAAATAGAAAATAATTATTTTGAATTATTAAAATTATCACAAGAAAGAGAATTAATCGATCAAGAGAAAATTGAGTTACTAAAAGTAATGTATGAAAGAATTAATTTTTTAGAGGAAGAATTTCTTACTGCTAGAGGAAGTTGTAAGAATAGTAAAGAGTATATTGCTATTAATAACGGTTTAACTTTAATCAGTGATTTAAAAAATGGGTTAAAAATAACTAGTGAAAATTTTATTCAAGCTAATGTTGAACAATGGGCTGCACATTTTGAATGTATTAGAAACTATGAAGAATGTTTTATTGCTTATAGAAAACATAGAACTATGGTTAATTTTGAAAATATGATTGATTTATTTATGGATATTAGAGATTACCTAGATGGTTATCAACCAAAAAAGACTTTAACTAAAAAGGATTAAAGTCTTTTAAAATTCAGTTTGGTTAGTTGAACTTGTGAGTTCTATTAAATAACTATTATTAATACTATCTTTTGTTTCAAAAACATAGGTATAGCTATTTAAATTATTTTTATAATCTTCTAGGAGTAAAGACGTATTTTCTTTTTCATAATCACCATAAACACTATATAAATCAACTAGGGGACTTTGCTCATTAGCTAAATCATTATAACTGCCATAATAAGTCGAACTATCAGGCCAAGCAAATGCTTTTTTCAAAGTAATAGTATAAATTAATTTATCATTATCTACTATTCTTTTACCTTCAATGTAATAATTAACTATATCAGGAGGTATATAAGCACTATGGGCATGGTAATCATTATCTGCTTTATACATTTTAGTATTAGAATCGTATATTAAATAATTTCCATCTTCTAGATAACAAGTAGAATTAACTGGTTCAAAAATAGTTTTAGGACCAAAATATTTCTTTAAAACTTTATAAACATCATTTAAAGATACTCCTTTATCAAAATCAAGGTTTAAGTCTTTTTTTGTTTCTATACTTAATCTATCTATAAAATTAATTTTATCTAAATTGCTTAGAGTATTAATATTTTTAGTTCCATCAAATGTAATTAAATAGCTATCATAGTCACCAATTAAATTAATTAAAGAGTCAATTTCTTTTTCGGTTAGGTTATAACTGGCTTCTTTGAAAGTCTCTTCTTCTTCTAATTTTAGATTGAAGTTAACTAAAAATAAAATAGAGACGACTATAATTAACGTTAAAATAGATATAAATATCATTATAGCTCTTTTTCCTTGCTCCATAAGCATCACCTAAATAAAGTATAAGAGATGTTATAAATATAATCTACAATAATAAGAAAAAATTATGTAAATTGACAAAATAAAAAGAAGAAGAATCTTCTTATGGGTTTAAACGATTAGGTCCTCTGAAAATAAACATTGATTCTTTAACACTAGGAAGACCTAATACTAGCATAGTTAATCGATCTATACCAAGTCCAAAACCACCATGAGGAGGACATCCATATTTAAAGAATTCCAAATAAAATTCTACATCTTTGTCTAGAGCTTTTTCTTTAGCTTGGTTAAGTAATATATCATATCTATGTTCTCTCTGTGCACCCGTTGTTATTTCTACTCCTCTATAAATCAAATCATATCCTTCTGGCACATCATTTTTACGCATGTGATAAAAAGCTCGTTTATCCTTAGGAAAATCAGTAACAAAAATAAACTCTGAGTTGAACTTATCCATAGCATAACGGTAACTTAGTCTTTCTGCTTCTGTAGTTAAATCATTCATTTCAGATTCATCTATTTTATAATTATATCTTTCTTCTAATTCTTTATAAAGATCTGCTAATTTTATTCTTGGGAATTTATTTTCAGGAACAATTATTTCCTGATTGTAAAGTTTTTTTATTAAATCACCATGTTTTTCTTTTAGCTTAGATAATGTGTAAGTTAATAATTCTTCTTCTAAATCCATTACATCTTCATAAGAATTAATATAGGCAAATTCTAAGTCAAAGCCAGTAAACTCTGTAGTATGACGAGACGTATTAGAATTTTCAGCTCTAAATACAGGAGCTACTTCAAATACTTTATCATAACCACTAGCAATAGCCATTTGTTTATAAAATTGAGGTGATTGAGCCAGATATGCCTTACGATCAAAATATTTTACTTCAAAAACTTCAGAACCACTTTCAGAAGCTGCTCCTATTAGTTTAGGAGTATGAATTTCTGTAAAATCTTTTTTATATAAAAATTCCCTCATAAATCTAACCATATCACTTTGAATTTTAAAAATATTAAAGTTATATTCACTTCTTAAATCTAGCCATCTATAATCTAGTCTTTGATCAAGTAATTGAGCATTTTTATCATGAATATTGATAGGTAATTCTAATTCACTTTTACTAGTTATTTCTATTTTTGTAGGAATAAATTCCATACCTCTTAATTTAACCTTTTCATTTTTCTTTAATACTCCTATTACTTTAACTGTACTTTCTAATGGTAAAGTATTAACTGTTTCTACCATTAAAGCATTGGATTCATCACTTTTTTCAATTGTTACCTGAATTTTATCAGTGGAATCTCTAAGTACTAAAAACTGAACCCATTGTAAATTCCTAATATTCTCTACAAATCCACTAAGTTCTATTTCTTTATCAAAGTAATTTTCTAATTCATTAAAATATATTTTATTCATTTTCATCATCCTCTTTTCCATGATTATAACAACTACATTTTTCATCTATAGGTAAATTGTCATCACTAATATGCTCATCAAAGTAATAGATTAAGTATTCTATCATAATCTTTTCTTCTTCTTTAGTTTTATTATTTTTAATAGTAACTAAACCATCATTTAAATCATCACTATTGAGTAATATTAAGTATTTACTATTAAAATGATCTGCTCTTTTAAATTGACTTTTTAAACTTCTTCCCGTATATTCGGTTTCAACTACAAACCCTGACATTCTAAGAAGGTTAGAAAGATAGATTGCATATTTCTTTTCATCTTCATTAACATACATAAGGAAGGCATCTATATCATCCCTTATATTGTCTATGTCTCTAGAAATAATCTCATTAACTAATCTATCAAGACCTACTGCATACCCTACACAAGGAGTAAAAGGTCCTCCTAAATCATCAACTAAATTATCATATCTTCCGCCTCCACCAATTGCAAGATTATTATTAGTAGTCATTAGTTCAAAGACCGTGTGATTATAATAATCTAAACCTCTAACTATTTTCTGATCTATTTCATATTTGACTTCTAAAAGATCAAGATATTCACATACCTTAGTAAAGTAATCTTTGCTTTCTTTAGATAAGTAATCTAATATTTTTGGAGCTTCTTTAAAGTATTCTTTATTATTATCTATTTTGCAGTCTATAATTCTTAATGGATTCTTATCAAACCTTTCTTTACAATCATTACATAAATCATCTAAATGAGGTCTAAAATAGTCCTTTAAAGCCTTTCTATAGTTATCTCTAGATTGTTTATCTCCAAGACTGTTAATATGAACTACAGTATCAGTCAATCCTAACATTTTATTAATGTTATATGCTAGTGATATAACTTCTGCATCTATCATAGGATCATTACTACCTAGTACCTCTACTCCATACTGACTTAGTTCTCTATATCTACCTTTCTGAGGTCTTTCATATCGATACATTGTTCCATTATAATAAACTTTTACAGGTAAGCTATGAGTTCCATACATTTTATTTTCGATATAACTTCTAACGACCCCTGCTGTTCCTTCTGGCCTCAATGTTATATTTCTTTCTCCTCTGTCTTTAAAATCATATGTTTCTTTAGTAACAATATCAGTAGAATCACCTATACCTCTATGAAATAATTCAGTTGATTCAAATATAGGAGTTCTAATATAGTTATAATTATATTTTTCCATAACAGAATCTATAACTTCTTCTACATATTTCCAAACTCTTGCTTCTTTATCTGTTAAATCTACTGTTCCTTTTGGCTTATTAATCATAAATATCCCTTTCTTTCTATGCTTTATTATACAGTAGTTTTTTATTTAAGAAAAGTCTAACCTTGATTTTTTCCAAAATTTATGTTATTTTATAACACGATTTAGAAAAGAGGTAGGAATATGAATATTAGTTATAAAGAATATCTTAACCTTACAAGAATTCCTAATATGGAAGGTGCTTTTGGTTATCTTGTCACTCATAATGATCTAAAGGATAACACGGTTATCAAGGTTGTTAATGATATTAATATAGAAAAAACATCTATGCTTGCATTTTTATTGTGTAAAGACTTCATTAAAGATAGCGGTTATCCTATAGATTTATTTAGAGTTGAAAATGAAATTAAAGGATATCTTTTAAAATTTTATCCTAACAGTTGTAATTTTTATTGTGTTGTTAAGGGAAGTGAGTTTACTTATCAAGAAAGATTAAAAGCATCCCTTGATTGTACAGAACAATTAAGACAAGTTCATAGTTATAATTTGCTTTTTAATGATATTGCTCTTAAAAATTTACTTATTGATAAAAAAGGAGGCCATTTAATAGATTTTGATGCAATAACTCATGAGTATATGTCAGATGGTGAAAGGCATTACGATTTGACTAATAATTATTTTATTTTACCTTCTGGTTATAATCTAGAAAAATTGAAACTAGCTATTACTAATCTTTCTTTGATATATGAAATTGATTTAGAAGAAATGATTCTAGATGGTACTATGGAAGCTAAAAGTATAATTAGTCTATTTAAAGATAATAAAGATATATATGATCTTCTAGAAAGCTATTTAGGTAGTGACACTAATACTCCTTATTTTGATATTTTAAGAGAAAGTTTAAAAGATGAAGAAAAAGCAAACTATGAGAAAGGGAAAATACGCAAAAGATTCTTAAACTCGATATAAAAAAGTGCCTTATTAATATAAGCACTCTTTAATAAAAAAAGAAAAGTCATCCACTCTTCTTTTTTTGTTTATATTTGGGCGATTTTAAACAAAATAAGATGGTAAAGAGAGTTAGATGACTAGGAATTTTCATTCCCAATAACAATATATAATAAAATTAGAAAAGTTACAAGTACGAGTTTTCGTAAATTAAATAAAAACTAGTAATATCAACGTTAAATTGTGATTGTTTTTTTTGAATAGAAGTAAATTTAATAAATTAGGGATATATACAAAAATACATAAGCCTAGGGAACGTACTTTTTTTTCCTAATCAAGGATATTATCTATTCTTTTTAATTCTACCAACATATTAGTAGCTTTATTGATCATTAAGTTTTTACTTTCTTTTATTATTTTTTCTACTTTTAGAGATTTATCTGATAAAGGACTAAGAAAATTATAATCATAATTTTTAATACAGTTTTTTAACATTTCTTCGTTATTAAGTAAATCTATAACTATATCTTTTGGTAGTAATTTTTCTTTAGATAAAAGAGGGTTTAAATAATCTATTATGATATCTTTACCATTAGATGATTCTATATAGATATATTTTTTTAAAACATTTTCTAATAAGAGTTTTAAATAACTAGCCCTACTTACACTAGTAGCTAAATCTCTAGCTTTATATTTAGAAGTAAATTTTAAAGCATTACCTGTTTTAAGATAATCTAAAACTGCATAGTCACCCTGTCCTTTTTTATAAACTTTATCACAAATAACAATTGCTGTATTCAAATCTAAAACTGTATTTATATCTTTAAACAAAAGATTATCATCTTTAGTTATAGTTACATTTATTTTAGAACTATCATTTAATAAACTTAATTCTCTAAGTCTACTATTTAAGTAAGATGTTATCTTTTCAGAATTAGTAGTGATATTACTATTTGTATCTATATTATTGATAATATTATCGTCAGTATTAATAATAGGTTTAGGAGATTCTTTTTGATAATTACTAGTTAATAGAGAATTTAATATTTCTTCATCATATAGGGTTTTTAAAATGCTCTTAGTATCAAATTCACTTTTTACTTCACAGTTTAATAATACTTCTATAATAAGACGTTCTATTTCTTTTAATTTACTATCAGTTTCTCCTTTATAATTATGGAAATATTCTTCTTTAGGAATATCATTATAAATAATATTAGGATATTTAGAACAGTTTTTTTTATTGACTAATAAAGCTATATTATCAATAAAATCTAACTGAAGTTTAATATTTTTTTCTATGTTTATTAATCTTCTTTTATAATTAGCAATTACTATATCTATATCTTTAGTCATTTTAGTCTTATAACTCATTTCAATATAACGCATATATTCATTTAAATTATAATAAATACCAGCATTTTTAATAATAAGTTTGCAAGTCTCAATTATTTTATCTTTTGAAAGAATAAGATTAGGTAAAGTACTAAAACTTTGATCTAAAATCTTAACTTCTTGTTCAGTTTTAACAATAGCATAGTATTTACTATTATCTTCAAGAGTATAAGAAGCATATACTAAATTGTTCACATTTAGAAAATTAGAATTTATTATTTGATCATTGATTTTAGCAAATAAAGAGAATATCCGTTCATCAGGATTACCTTTTCCTAAGTCAATATTAGAATTATAATCATTTAGTATCAGCTGATTAGTTTTTTCAATAAATAAATGCATTTTGGGAATATCAATATTATTATTTATTATATTATAAAGTGATGATAATTCTTCTATAATACTATCAGACAAATTTAAATTATTTATTTTCTTAATATTTTCGTTAATTTTATTAAGGAGACTGTTATATTCTAAAAATTCTTTGTTAGTTTTAATATCAATTAAAGCTTTATTTATTAATTCTTGGTATGCTTTAGTCAAGTTATCATATAAAAAGTTAAGAGAATCTAATTTTTGACTGCTATCACTTTCTTTTTCTAAAGAATTTATTTTTGATGCTACTTCTTTTCCATAATTAATATTTCTCTCAAAATCATCTTTTAAAATAATACCTTGAATTCTTAGTAACAATTGATTATAATGGCCAAGTAATTGATTAGTTATTGTTTCTTTAGCTCTTATTTTTTCTGATATTAAAGTTTGATCAATTGTATTGATAAAACTTTCTACTTCAGCAATATTATCAGTAACAGCTTCTAATAGACTAAATTTATATGCCATCTTATCACTTCCTATTCTTTAGTTAAATTATAACAAAGAAAAAGCAAATAGTAAAACTATTTTGTTAAACCATTTGCTTGTAAATTTTCATTGGTTGTAGTCTCAAAACTATAAGTACCACTATTGGCATCAAAAACAATATTTCCTTCTTCCCCATTAGCCATTGCTTCAACTGCTTGACTAGCAATAGTATCGAGGTCTGCAGTAGTTGTATTCTCAGTAGCTAATGTTGCAGTAGCTTCTGTTGTTTGTTCTTGACTCACAGGGACTGTTTCAATATTTTGATCCATAGTTGTATCAGAAGTTGAAGTAGATTCACTGGTATTAGTACTTGCATTTGTTTCTTGCACTTGTTCTTCTAACTCTTCATAACTAGTTACATAATCTCCAACTGCTGTTTCGTTTGGATCAGGTAAAGGATCGATTTCTGTTACGTTTTCTGTTGCATTTTTATCATAAGGTTCTTCATGTTCATAAGTTAAATCATCATCAATTGCCCCTTTATTTTCATCTAAGCCTGGATTTAAATCAACATCATCTGGATTAATATTTTCATCTCCTGCAGGGGTAGATGTGTTTTCTGTTGTAGGAGTTTCTTCTTTAGCTTCAACTTCAATTACTTGACTATAATTCTCTTTTTTACTTTTTTTGGCTTTTTCTTCTTCCTCATATACATTTTTATAAGGATCTTCTTTCTTTTTCTTTTTGTTCTTATTTTTCTTATTATTTTTATTCTTATTCTTCTTGCTATTTTTATCTTTCTTATCTTTATTTTTCTTCTTTTTCTTAGAAGAAGTATCCTTATCATTAGAATCATCTTGAGTTGTTGTAGTAGAAGCTTGAACTACGGGTGTATTTTCACTTGTACTAGTTTGACTGGAAGTGTTAGAAGAAGTTGTATAGGCAAAAACATCATTTTCTGTTTCTTTAGCTTGGGCAACACTCTCTTCATCTTTTGTTTCATTTTTCTTATTATTTTTATTCTTTTTCTTTTTATTCTTTTTCTTTTTATTCTTTTTAGTATTTTCATCTTGATCTTTTTGATTAGTATTTTCAGTTTCTATTTCTGTTTCTATTTCTGTTTCAGTTTCAGGTTGTTTAAAAGTTGGACCACTATTTCTTTTTAATACAAAAGTTGAAGTAGCAAAAACAACACCGGCTGCTACTAAAGCACCAATAGTGGCAATAGCCTTTTTGTTAATATTAAAATTCCTAATCTTAAGACCTAATTCAGAAAGTTTGTCTTTTATTTTATTTTTTATATTAGAAAATTTCTTATCTTCCTCTTCCTTTTCTTCTGTATAGTTATTCAAACTTTCGTAAAAATTGTTTTTATTTACATCGTTTTTAGTTTTAGGAAATTCTTCTTGTATTTTATTTAAAATATCTTCAACGCTGTTACAATTGAGATTAAAGCGATTAGGTTTATCATTTACTATATTTTTTATATTTTCTTTAGTATAACCATTATCATTTGCATATCTTGCCCCTATTTTACTGTCTTCGTTATAATCCTGTGTAAAATGGTATTTTATTTTTCCTGATGAATATTGTGTTACATAACAATATAAATAATTACCATCTTTATCTTTACATCTATAAAATGCTATAATTTTATTATTTAATCTATCATTCATTTTTATCACTCCTATCTTATATTACCTGTATAGGTATATCCTTGATTTAATAGATTAGTATCATTATAAGTACTCCATTTTGTATCAGTAGAACCACTACTAATTAAAGTTCTCGTTCTATAACTATAGTAATGAACTGTAGCATAAACTAATTTGCCATCTTTTGTTCCTATATTTTCTCTTCTTGAATATAATTGTATTTCTGTCAAACAATTAGTGTCATTGTTATTACATTTAATAGCACTATACCTGTTATTATTATAAAACCACTTACTCCACGAACTCCAACCAGAGAATACTGGATTAGTAACTTTTTTATATTCATACATAGAAATGTATGTTGGAGTGTTTGAATTTGATTGATTATTGTTATTATTAGTTATATTACTACTAGTATTACTATTAGATAAATTGTTATTATTATTGATATTGTTAGTTGTATTATTAGTAGGTTCTGTAATTTCTACTTCTTTGGTAGGTTCTGATTCTTTTTCGTTTTCTTTAGTAGTATCTTTTTTACATATATCATGTTCACAATAATCATACTCTCCTACTTTCATAAGAGAATAATCTTCTTTAGAATTACATTTTAAATTTACTTTTAACGTGTAATCTTTTTCATTCTTTGTCAATCTAATATAGCTTTCATTGACGTCACAAGACTTACCATCTGCATCAGTAAATGCGTCTAGTAAATTTGAATTAACCATTTCTCTTAATGTTATTTCTTCTTTATCACCAACTTCAGCTGGTAATTTATCTTTTGTATAATAACTAAAAGCAGCTTTTTCCATAGTTTCTAGATTTTCACTGAATACTTTATCATAATTAGAGCTAATTTTCTTTTTGTTATTAGTACTATTAGGAGTTGTTAATTTAGTAATTATAAAAATAATTAAAATCAAGAAGACTATAACTATAATAGCTTTTAGTAAGATATCACGAAGTGGAAAACGTCCTCTTGTATTTTCTTCTGTATACATAACCCTATCTCCCCCTTTTCTTTAAGTTGGCCATATTATACCACAAAACTTAAAGATTGTCAAATTTTAAACAAACAAGTGTACAACCTGGATTTGTAAAATCTAACCTATATTCTAACACTCTTTTATCTTTTTGCAAATAATTTCTAACAGCTTTTGATAAAACACCCGATCCAATACCATGTATAATAACTATATTTTGATATTTTAATTTATAACAATCATCTATAAATTCTTTCACTTTAAAAATGGCATATTCTTTATCCATGCCATGTAAATCTATACTTGGATAACTAGATATTATCAACAAGATTCCTTCTTTCTATAATAGCCTTCAAAGTAGGCATAGAATAACGTCCTCCAACCCTTAAAGTTGAAATAGCTCCAGTAAGATTAGATAAACGACAAGTTTCCTCTAGATTATAACCATGAGTAATAAAATAAGTAAATGCTCCATGAAATATGTCACCTGCTCCTGTTGTATCAACGGCTTTTACTTTAATACTAGGTATTAATTTATAATCATCACCTATTTTAGTAAAACATCCTTTATCTTCTAAAGTAATTACTATAGTATTATGAAAATCATTTTCTAATTTATTATGAATCTTAATAAGACTTTCTATGGTACCATCAAAAAGAAGTTTAGTATAATCCTGAGCAAAGTTTTTAGAACATACTAAATAATCTACATAAGGACATAGATTAACTGTATTTGGTTTAAAAGAACCAGCATCTATTATTTTAACAGCATCTTTATTATTAAGAAGGATCTTTTTACTCATTTCCTCTTCTTCGCCATCTACTAATATGACATCATATTTATTATTATTAGAAAGACTACATTTAGGAACAACATCAGCTTGACTGGTTAAAATGGTTCTGCTAGCATTAGTAGAGTTCGCAATAATGAAGCTTAGCATGGTATCAAAGTTATTTACAATTTCCAAATAAGTAGTATCAACTCCTACTGTTTTAAATTCATCTTTTATTCTATTACCATAGTAATCATTTCCTATAACTCCCTGAAAAGACACATCACATCCCCAAAGAGATAATAAATAAGCCGCATTACTGGCAGGTCCTCCTCCACAATCGATATGTTTTGTTACTCTTTTTTTAGTATTTTCTGTTGGAAACTCATCTACTCTAAAAGTTATATCATAGGAAGCATGTCCAATTGCTAAATATTTCATATAATTGATCACCATTATTAGTATAACAATATTTATTAAAAAAATATATAAAAATAAAGGACCAAAGTGTAAATATCTGTTATACTTAAAGTGGTGATGTAAATGAAGAAAGAAGAAAGGAAAAAACCAAATAAAAAGTTGACAAGAAAACAAATAATTATTCTGACTATAGTTACTATTATTTTAGGAATTATATGTTATTTAATCTCTACAGAAATTACTAAATCAATAATTGATCATAAGACTATAGAAGAAAAAATGAAGAGTGATGATTTTTCTGATTTGACAGAAATAGATACTATAGATAATATTACACTTCAAGATTTAATTAATAATTACAATGATATTAGTGATGAGAAAATTGATATAAATAATATAAATGATAATAAAATAACAATTAAAGATATAGAAATAGTATTTAATCTTAAAGATGATAATAATATTAATATTATAAGTATTAATTTTAAAAAGAAAAGTAAAGATACAAAAAAATTGATTAGTAATATGATAATTGCTAATAATGAAAACATTAATACTGAGACAACTGATTTAATTTATGATAATGTATTTAAAACATTAGGAACAACTAAAAACAATGATAGTAAAACATCAGAATTTTTTCAATATCAGGGATTGGAATTTAGTTTAAAGGAATATAAAAACAGTGATTATAAATATAGTTTTAGAATAGGAAGAATTGTTTCATAAATTTGTTTTTATCTTCAATTATCAGCTTTTATATTAGTTTTAAAGAGTGTAGTTCAGTTTTGAACTACACTCTTTATTTAACTTAAACTAAAATATATGGATTAGAAACACTACCATCACCATCTATTATCTTGATGCTAGATTTTAAGAAAACAACAGGACGTA
>CALVTA010000008.1 GCA_944359735.1 uncultured Bacilli bacterium
CTTTTTGTCGTGATACTAAATTATACTAGTATCACTTTTGTTTTGTCTGTTTTAAACGCAATTTCCTTATATATAAACAAACAAGGTCCTTATCTAAAGATAAGGACCTTGCTAAAAATTAACACAAAATACGCCTCGGCGCCAAAAAAGAGAGCGCCGAGGCTATCATCTCGAATAATTCGACAATATTCTTTCTTTCTCTATTTTTACCATCTTTTTTGTTTAGTGCCCAAGAGTTAGTCCTACGGACTAGTCACGCTCATCACGAGGCGGAACGATCCATCACTATTAGCACCACCTTGATACCATGCACCAAAGGTGAATATACCTGCACCAGTACCATCGTGACAGCTACCGCCGCGCATCACCCATGGGGATGTTTCACTTACCATTGTTTGATAATCATTATACCAACCTGCTGTTTCTGATAATCCATGAGATATACATTCATTTCCATTACAAGCTGTTAATGGATTATCACTGGTATATTTATTATAGTATTTTGTTTCTGGCATAGTATCAAAACCACTATTTCCTATCACATCATTATAGTTACCCATGACATATTCCCAGGCTCCTCCACTCATATCATAGATTCCATATATTGTTCCTGTTGTACTAGCTCCTACTCCTTTTCCTACCATTCCATCTTCAGTTCGTACATTATTATCATACTTATATTGACATCCATAATCTGTATTTCCATTACTTGGACTTCCACAACTACATCCGGTTATATACTCACTGGACTTATTTTGATATACCTCTTTATTCGCTCCTTTAAAATTCTCATTTCCCAACTTTCCATATTTTGATTGTGATAAATAGGAAACCACTGCCCACTCATCATTCTTCATTGCATGAGAATTCATCTTTTCACTAAAACCATACCTATTACCATTTGCACTTACTTTTGTCGCCACTGTATGAATATTACTTACATTTATATTTCTCCAACTTGTTACATTTGGTTTTATCATTGCATCTAATTCTGTTGTGTTGCCTCCACCATTACTTGTACTTGGATTACTACTACTCGTCTCAAACTTTCCTACCCATATTCCTGATAGTTCTTTATCTCCAAACGTAAATGCATCTGGCGTTCTAAAATTCTTAGGCTTTTCAGTTGCTAAATATCTAGCTGTTCCTGTATCCTTTTCATCTATTCCTATAAATTTTATATCTATCTCTCCAGGTCTTGATGCAGTTGGTGTACTATCTAAATACACTCCCTTTTTTCCATAATAATTACTACCATTTTCACTTCCTATTGTATAACTATATCTTGGTATCCATACCCACATTGTCTCTATATCTTCCATATTTATTTCTGTTCCTACATCTGCACTCTGATACTCACTTAATTTATCACTTCTTACTGTTACCGCATTCGCCCATATTCCCATATCATAGTTATACCATCCATTGTCTATATCTGTTTTAACCCAGTTATAACCATCATGTTTCACCGCTATCATATTACTATCCATATCTGGTTCATTAACAGCATCATTACCTTGAGCAAAATCAGTATCATCAACCTGCTGAGTTGCAAAAACTTTTAATCTTCCTAAATACACTTTTCCCATCGCATCATTTGTTGCATTAATATTAAGCCATACTCTCAATTCGCAATCTATTTTTTCAGAGGAATCAATAATTCCATAATCTATAATAGAAGAATCAGACAAAGATCCAGTAAAAGTACGATCACCCATTTTAAGTTCATACCTAACATCTCTTGGATCTAATAATTCACAATCACCTGAAGTAGACGAACAGTTTTCTAAAGCCTCATCATCATCAACCAAAGATAAAGTATAATAAAGATCTATTTTACTTTTATTCTCCAATGAAAAAACATAAGGTGTAGATGTTTTACCTTCATCATCATAAGTAGGAATAACATTAACAAGTTGTATACCATCATTTTCTTCATTTAATACTACGTCAATACCTCCAACTACTATTTGAACATCTTTCTCACCTAATATAGTAGTTCTAAGCCAAGCATATGAAAGACCAATGACTAAAATTGAAAAAATTATAACAAAAATAACTATAACTTTCTCTTTTTTATTTCTCAGATCTTTCTTTTTTTTCTTAACCATTTATTCTTTATCTACCTCCCTATATTATCAAATTATTCCATTTTAATTATACCATTATTTCAACAATCTTCAACATAATTATTGAAAAAACATTTACAAAAAATTAACAAAAAAAGAGTAAAAATTTTTTTACTCATGAAAACAACTTCCTCCAATAAATTCTCTAATTATAGAATCATCTGGGATACTGTCACTTGGAATAGGAAGTATTAATCGCAAAATATTAAGCAACCTTTTTGCCTCTTCATAATATATAGAATCTTCATCCACAGAATATAAAAGAGGTTCAACATAGGTCTTTAAAATACCAAGCTCATAAACTAAAGCGGTATTAATAGTAACATCTGCTTCATCCTGATATGGAAATATATATTTCTCTTCACCTTTCCTAACATTAGACCAAACTCTCAAGGTATCAACTACACCATATCCTCTAGTTCTATTATCTCTAATAATTCTTCTTAAAAGACGATTATCAGTAGTAGGAAAGCGATTATGATTATCAATATTCAACTCTGTCAAAGCAGACAAATAAATTTTAAATTTATTTTTCATAGGCACTTCTTTCAACACTTTAGGATTTAAAGCATGAATACCTTCAATTAAAAGAATATCATCTTTATTAAGACTCAATTCTTTAATAAACTCTTTAACACCAGCTTTAAAATCATAAACTGGAGCCATTACTGTCTTTCCTTTCAATAAGTCATTAACCTGCTTTGTAAGCAAATTATTGTCAACAGCTTCAAAACATTCATAATCTTTCTCACCATTTTCATTAACAGGTGTATTATCCCTATCAACAAAATAATCGTCCATACTTATCATTTTAGGATTAAGACCAAAACTTTTCAAATACATACAAAGTTTAGAAGTAGTAGTAGTTTTACCACTAGAAGATGGCCCAGCTAACAAAATAATTTTTTTATCTTTTTTATTTTCTACTATTTTTTTTGCCACTCCTAAAAGTCTATTACTTTGTAAAGTTTCATCTATTCTTATTAAATCTGCAATTTTACCTTTACTAACAACTTCATTCAAATCAGCAACTGTTTCAATTTTCATCAATTTTGTCCAATCTCTACATTCCTTAAAAACTTTAAACATATTAGCATGATGAACATATGATTTAATTTGATTATGAGAATAAGCAGTTGGAAATTGTAATACAAACCCATTATCATTTAAATAAGTAAGTTTAAACTCCTTTAAACCTAAAGTAGAAGGTGGCATTTGATGATAAAAATAATTATAGTAATTTCCCAACCTATAAAGTGTAATAAACGTATTAGTATTATATTTCATTATCTTAGCCTTTGCCAAATCATTGATACTTTCAAAATAATGAATTGCTGATATACGTTCAACACTAACTTTTGTAATTGCTAAATCCATCTCAACTAACTTTAACATTTTCTTAGCAATAGATTTTAATATAGTCTCAGTAAGTGGAAAACTAGTTTCTATATAAATTCCTTTATCAATAGAATGCATAACTTTAATATCAGCATCTACCCCAAATATCTCTTTAACTGCTACTATTAAAACGAAAGTAAGACCAGCAATATGTGCCCTATTACCTATTTTAGAATTCAAATCATAAAAAGCTATACCACAAGGATCATTAACTACATAGCTAAGTTCTCTATAAACATTATTTACACTTGCCAAAATAATAGGAAACCTATAATCCTTCTGATATTCTTTACTAAGCTGTAATAGAGTAATACCACGAGAAACAGTCGCTTCTTTACCATTAATTGTCACTTTAACTTCTTCTATCATGTTTACACCTTCTTATTCTATAAATAATTATATCAAAAGTACCATACAAAGTCTAATAATTTTGCCAAAACTTGTAGGGTATAAATTAAAAAGTAAATGGATATAGTAGAATTAGGTGATAACATGAATTTAATACCAATGATAGTAGACAAAGAAATTAACGGCGAAAGAAGTTATGATATTTTTTCTAGATTACTAAAAAGTAGAATAATAATTTTGAGTGGAACCATAAATGACGAAAACGCTAATACAATAATAGCAGAATTATTATATCTAGATTCTTTAAATCATAATGAAATTTCTCTTTATATAAATTCTCCAGGCGGTTCCGTTTCAGCAGGACTTGCAATTTATGACACAATGAATTTAATTAAAAGTGATGTATCTACAATTTGTATGGGAATTGCAGCATCAATGGCAGCCTTTCTTCTATCTAGTGGTAAAAAAGGAAAAAGATATGCCCTACCTAATAGTGAAGTTATGATACACCAACCTTTAGGTGGAGCAGAAGGACAAGCAACTGAAATAAAAATAGCAGCAGAGCATATTCTAAAAACAAAAAAGAAATTAAATAAAATTCTAGCAAAGAATACAAATCAAAAACTAGAAAAAATAGAACAAGATACAGAAAGAGATTATTTCTTAGAAGCTAAGGAAGCTAAAGAGTATGGACTAATAGATAAGGTTCTTTAATCAACAAATACTTTATCCATTAGTTTTTTTATTTTCTTCTTACGTTCTTTCGTTTTCTTTTTATTAACAAAAACTTCTTTAGCATCGCTATTAATTTCTAGAACATCCTCTTCTTTAACAGTAGGAAGTTTATCTATTTTATAAGTCATAACTTTTTCTTTATCTAGTTCAATCACTACTAAATTATTCTCTATTCTATCAACAATTATTTCCATAGATTTAACATATTCAGTAAATATAAAAGTCCCTCCTTTCTCATAATATCTCTTTCTAAAGACACTATAACAGAAAAGGAAATCTTTGAAAAATTACGATTTTTCAAAATTCAAAATATTTTTATAAGCAAATTTAAAAATTCCCTAGAGGAAAATAAAATATCTATGTCCAAAAATATTTAAATTTTCAAAATTACAACTTTTTAGCACATAAAGTCCGATTATGTTCAAGTATTAACTTTTCATACTTACAATAAAACTGGTGATTAAATTGGTAGAAATAGGAAATAGAATGACAATGCTTCGCCACAACAATAATTTAAAACAAAAAGATATTGCAAAAATATTAAATATAAAAGAGAACACTTATTCCAAATGGGAAAAATGTTCTAATGATATCCCTTTAGAGAAAGTTAATATACTAGCAAACTATTATGATGTTAACTTAGATTATCTATTAGGAATCTCTAACAAAATAGAACATAATGAAAAATTAAGGATTAACTACAAGAAGATATGCGAAAGGCTATTAGAACTCAAAAAAGAAAATCACTTAACTCAAATCAAGTTAAGTGATAAAATAGGATTTTGCAAACAACTTACTCTAGCCTTAAACCTGATGTAAGACGTCCTACTACTTATAAATTACTTTATATAGTAAACTTTTATAATACATCAATGGACTATATTGTAGGTAGAACTAATACAAAGAAAATTTATAAAAGAAACTAATCTTAATATCTCCATTATCAATTAATTATTTAAAAATTTAAGTGCTAACTCTTTAATCTTTCTAAATCTATGATTAAGTCCTGACTTAGTAATACTTTTACCAGTCTCCAAACTAATTATTTCACTTAATTCTTTTAAAGATGCTTCTTGATATTTCTTACGAAACTCTAAAGCCTCTTTAGTCTTATCATCAAGTAACTCAACACCCATATTATCCTCAAGTACTTTTATATAGTTTAACTGTTCCATCGCTGTCTCTAAAACTCTATCCATATTAGCTTGTTCACAATTATTAAGACGATTAGTTTTATTTTTTGTATCTCTATAAACCCTTATCTCTTCATAATATAGTACTGCTTTACTACAACCAATTATCTTCAAAAAATCACTTATCTTATCAGCTTCTTTAATATATAACATAAATCCTTTATCACGACTTAATAGTTTAGCATTTAATGAATAAGTATTAAGGAGTTTCTGAACAAAAATTACTTCTTCCCCCTTCTCAATTAAAAACTCTAAATGATATCTACTAGTCTTTGGATCATTAATACTCCCACTACTTAAAAATACACCTCTTAAATAACCTCTAACTTCATCATCTAGTTCTACTAAATAACTAGGAACAACTTCACTATCAATACAGAAATTATCTTTAACAAAGACATCTCCTTTAGTAATAATTAAAGCTTTAAGTTTATTTTTACTAAAATTATTATTATCTAATAATTTCTCTTCATAAGATATCTCTTCATAACTATCAAGTAAATCTTTTAAGTAATTTATAACACTATCATTTTCACTACTAATTGCAATAGCATCTTTTACTATTTGATAATTATTACGAAAAAAACCTGAAATTAAAGCTATTTTAGCAGTTTCAGTTAATTTTAATGTTGTTATCTCATTTTTAACAGTACCTGTAAAAGACATAAAACTCCCCCTTATTTCATCAAATATGAGAATATTAAAGCACTAAGTTTTTGACTATGATGCTTCAATGTATTATCTGCAATTGTAAGCAAATCAGCCTCAATAAACTCTGTATCAAGTGTTGCTAAAACAGGATAATCTATTTTAACTGGATCTTTTCTTTCTTCTGTTGCATACCGTAAAGCCATTTCTGAACTAATTTTAGAATTTGAAGCAATAACAACATCTAATTTATGCTTGCCTAAATAACTATTAATAAGTTTAATATGATCACTAACTGTAAAATCATCTGTCTCTCCAGGCTGTGTTACTATATTACATAAATACATAATAGGAATATTTATATCATCAAAGCATTTAATAATATCATTACAAATAAGATGAGGAAATATACTAGTATAAAGACTACCCATGCTAAAGATAATTAAATCTGCTTCTCTAATAGCACGCTTCACAGAATCCAATACTTTAGGTTCTTCTTTATAGAAAATTTTTTTTACTTTCTTTTCACTCTTAGTAATAGAAGCTTCTCCTTCTATAACACTACCATCAGTCATCTCTGCCATAAGTGTTACATTAGCATCTTCTGTTAGTGGTAACACTTTATTTTTAATATCTAAAAAAGTACAAAGTTCATTAATTGATTCTTTTAAACTACCTGTAATATTTAAAAGAGAAATAAGTATTAAATTACCTAGGGCATGTCCATCTAAATCACTTGTCGTATTAAAACGATACTCCAACATATCTTTAATATTATCACTAGTAGAAGATAAACTACTAAGTACTTTTCTAATATCACCAACAGCAGGAGCATGAAACTCTTCTCTCAATTTACCAGTACTTCTTCCATCATCTGAAACAGTAATAACTGCCGTTATATCTAAAGGAAAATCTTTAAGACCTTTAAGCAAATAAGAAAGTCCAGTCCCTCCTCCAAAAACTACTACTTTTTTATTATTCATTTACTACTCATCTCCTTGAAATCTCTAAAGCAACTCGTGCTGCCTCTCCCATTGCAATTACTATTTGATAATCATATTTATTTAAAGCATCACCTACAGCATAAATACCATCTATAGAAGTCATTAAATTATCATCTGCCTTAATATATCCTCTATCATCTAAAATTCCTAAAAAAGATAAAAAACTAGAATTAGGAATTTGTCCAATATAGACAAATACTCCATCAGTAGTTATATCATTACTATTCTTTGTCTTAATAGTAATTCTATCATCTTTACTAAAACTTTCTACTTCTCCTTTTACAAAAGAAATATTATCTATTTTTTTAATCATATCTTGTAAATAAGCTTTCGCCCTAAATTCATTACGATATAAAACAGTTACTTTACTAGCAATTTTACTTAAGTATATCGCTCCTTCAAAAGCAGCATCAGATGCACCAATAACCACAACTTCTTTATTTTTATATAAAGCGCCATCACAAACAGCACAATAACTTATTCCTTTAGTCCTGAGTTCATCTTCTCCTTTAACTCCAAGTAACTTAGGCTTACGACCAGTAGCAATTATTATATAGTCGCATAAATACTCACCCTTACTAGTAATAACCTTTTTATCTTTATTCACTTTTATTTCTTTAACTTCTTCATATTTAACAGGAACACCTAAATCAGTAATCTGTTTTAACATCTTTAAAGCTAGGTCACTTCCGCTAATTGATTCATATGAAGGAAAGTTCATAATATTACCATTATCAACTATCTGTCCTCCAGGCATAGACTTTTCTAAAATAACACAATCAATACCTGCTCTATTTAAATAAAGTGCTGAAGTCATCCCTGCCACTCCACAACCTATTATAACTACTTTATATTTATTATCCATAAAGTTTCTCCTCTCTATACAACTTCTTATTCTTTCTCAAAAATACAAAGTAAATACCAACAACAAACAAAACTACTGATACAAGCTGGGCTACTCTAATAGGACCTAACATTAAACTATCCAGTCTCATCCCTTCTATTATAAACCTAATAAAAGAATACCACATCATATAAAATCCCATAAGTTGACCTGTTTTAAGGTTTTTATAAAACTTTCTAATTAATAAAAGCATTATAAAGCCAATTACATTCCAAACTGACTCAAAGAAAAATGTTGGCATATAGTAATCTCCATTAATATACATACCATTAATAATAAATTCTGGTATATATAAACTCTTTAAATAACCATATGATGTAACGTATCCATATGCTTCACTATTAAAGAAATTACCCCATCTACCTATCGCTTGACCTATAATAAGACCCACTACTAATATATCTAAAAGCTTTAAAAAATTTATCTTATGTTTTCTAGTATAATAAAAGAGATATAAAAGTCCTCCAAGTATTCCCCCATGAATGGCAAGTCCTCCATGCCATATATAAAATATTTCTATAGGATTAGTAAGATAATATTGTAGATTAAACAAAATATAATAAAGTCTCGCTCCTAAAAAAGCAAAAATAATTGTATAGAAAAACATATCAAAAAGCTCATCTTTATCGATCTTTTCTTTTCTAAATTCCAAAAAAGCAAAGAATCCCCCTATTAAAACTCCTAAAAAAATAAATATAGAATAATAATATATTTTTATAAAACCTAAATCTAAAAATATCCTATCCATGACGTTTAACCTTTCTTATAATAGGTTTAATAACAAACTCTTCTATCAAAACATTAACTACTGAAATTAATATTGAAATAGCAAGAGCCACCCAAAAATCTAAAAGATTAAAGTACTTACCAAGTATCCAATCTGTCAATTTTAAAATAAATAAATTAATAAATGGATAAAAAAGTCCAAGTGTTAAAGCTGTTACTGGTATTGTTAATCTAACAAGTAATGGTTTAACAGTTTGATTTAAAATATAGATAATAAATGATGCAAGTATCGAAAAAAGTACAGGATGAGTAGGATCTATATAAAAAGATTTAAAAACTTTAGAAACTAAAAAGAAAACTATAGAATAACTTGCAAAATACAAAAGCCATTCAAAAAATCTATTTAATCTGATTTTCTCTTTTGTCTTTACAATTATCTTCATAGTCTCCTCCTATAACTTATAACATTTTCTTTAAAAATTGTCCTGTATAAGACTCTTTAACATTACTTACAGACTCAGGAGTACCAGTAGTAACTAAATTACCACCACCATCTCCACCTTCCGGACCTAAATCTATAATGTAGTCAGCACACTTTATAACATCAAGGTTATGCTCTATAACTACAACTGTATCTTTATTATCGACTATTTTCTGTAAAATTGCAAGTAACTTCTTAATATCTGCAGAATGTAATCCTGTAGTAGGTTCATCTAAAACAAACAAGGTTTTACCAGTTGCTTTCTTCTGTAACTCTTTAGCAAGTTTAACACGTTCTGCTTCTCCCCCACTCAAAGTAGGAGCACTTTGTCCTAGTTTAATATAACCAAGACCTACATCTTCAAGTACTTGAAGTTTATTTTTAATCTTAGGAACATTACTAAAGAATTCTAAGGCCTCACTAACTCGCATATCTAAAACATCTGCAATATTCTTCTCTTTATAGTAAATGTTTAAAGTTTCTCTATTATACCTCGTACCATGACACACTTCACAATCAACATAAACATCAGGTAAGAAATGCATCTCTATTTTTTTAACGCCATCTCCTCTGCAAGCTTCACAACGCCCTCCCTTTACATTGAAAGAAAATCTATTCTTCTCAAAGCCATACATTTTCGCTTCTTTAGTATTAGTAAACAACTCTCTAATATCATCAAATACACCTGTATAAGTAGCAGGATTACTACGAGGAGTTCTACCAATAGGAGATTGTGATATATCAACAAGTTTATCAATATTTTCAAGTCCAAGTATTTTCTTATGTTTACCAGGTTTAGATTTAGATTTATATAAAGTATTAGAAGCAGCCTTAACTAATATCTCATTAATTAAACTACTCTTACCACTACCACTAACACCCGTAACACAAGTAAAAGTTCCAAGAGGTATTTTTACATCTATATTTTTTAAGTTATTCTCTTCTGCTCCTTTAATAGTTATATATTTACCAATACCTTTTCTTCTAGTTTTTGGAACTTCAATACACTCTTTTCCACTTAAATAACGACCTGTGACACTATCATCATTCGCCATAACTTCACTAGGTGTACCAGCCGCAACTATTTTTCCTCCTCTATCTCCTGCTTCAGGACCTACATCAACTAAGTAGTCTGCTGCAAGCATAGTATCAGTATCATGTTCTACAACTATCAAAGTATTACCCAAATCTCTCATCTCAAGTAATGAATTAATAAGTCTATCATTATCCCTTTGATGAAGTCCGATACTAGGCTCATCTAAAACATATAAAACCCCTGTTAAACGAGAACCTATCTGAGTTGCAAGTCTAATGCGTTGTGCTTCTCCACCACTTAATGTACCTGCACTTCTTGCAAGAGTTAAATATTCAAGACCAACATTTTTCAAAAAAGATAGACGTGATTTGATTTCTTTTAGTATAAGGTCTGCAATCTGCATCTTTTCTTCACTAAGTTTTAATTTATCAAAGAAAGTAATAAGCTCTTTAATGCTCATTAGAGTTACTTCATAAATATTTTTATCCCCTACTTTAACAGATAAAACTTCATCAGCAAGTCTAGCCCCATTACACACTTCACAAGTAGTCTCAATCATAAACTTCTCTAACCACTCTCTAATCCAACTACTAGATGTTTCCATATAACGTCGTTCAAGATTATTGATTATTCCTTCATAATAATCAGTCTGATTAGTAACATTACCACTTTTTGAAGTAAAATGAAAATTAATTAATTCATCACTTCCATAAAGAATTAAGTCCTTCTCTCTTTCAGTTAGTTTCTTAAAAGGTTTAGTTAAACTTATTTTATAATGTTTACACAAACACTCTAATTTTTTAAAATAAATATTATCAATATCATCACCAAGAGTAACAATCGCTCCATCTTTTAAAGATTTATTCTTATCAGGAATAACTAAATCAGGATCTATTTTTAATTTAATACCAAGTCCCTTACACTCAGGACAAGCTCCATAAGGTGCATTAAAACTAAATAGACGAGGCTCAAGTTCAGGAAGTGAAAAATCACAATATGGACAAGCAAAATCTTCTGAGTAAACAACTTCACCACTTCCAAGAAAATCAACTACTACTTTACCCTTACTAAGTTTAGTAGCAACCTCAAGTGATTCAAATAACCTACTTCTAATACCATCTTTTAAAACAATTCTATCCACAATTACTTCAATATTAGACTTTTTATTCTTCTCTAAAGTAATCTCTTCTGTTAAATCCTGCATCTCACCATTTATTCTAACTCTAACAAATCCTTGTTTTTGTAAATCTTGAAGTAAATCTTTATGCGTACCTTTCTCCCCATGAACAACAGGAGCCATTATAACAAGTCTCGTTCCTTCTTCTCGTTCTAATATTTTATTAGTCATCTCTTCAATACTTTGACTAGTTATAGGAATATTATGATTAGGACAATATGGTACTCCTACTCTTGCAAATAAAAGACGTAAATAGTCATATATCTCAGTAACTGTACCAACTGTACTACGAGGATTCTTACTAGTAGTTTTCTGGTCAATACTAATCGCAGGACTAAGTCCTTCTATAGAATCTACATCAGGCTTTTCTGTACCACCTAAAAACTGTCTAGCATAAGCAGACAAACTCTCCACATATCTTCTTTGACCTTCAGCATATATTGTATCAAAAGCAAGAGAACTCTTACCACTACCACTAACACCAGTCATTACAATTAATTTATTCTTAGGTAATTCTATAGAAACATTTTTCAAATTATTTTCTCTAGCACCCTTAACTATTATTTTATCCACTGCATACCACTTCCTTAAAACGTCATCTATTATAATACAAAACAATATATTTTGCTACTACCAAAATATACCATAAGTATACCCGTTAGTCAAACATATTTTCTATAATTGTAGCAATAAAAATATAGACTATTATCTAATCTACACTTTTATTCAACTCCTAATAAGAAAGCAATCAAAGGTATTAAAAGACTACTAACAATTATAACGAAAGCTAAAGCATAATTAGTAACAAAAGCCGCTATATTATCTTTATTCACTTCATTAGGCAATTTCATTGGAACAATCTTTTTATCTTCCTCATCACCATAATGACCAGTACTCTTAACATAACTTCTACCATTACTTGCCCCTCCCTCTTCTAGAAGAGCCTTATTAAGTTTAGTAATCTCTTGTTTATTTTTAATTTCTATATAATCACATAAATAAGTATGACCTCCATTAACTAATATCATCTGATAATAATTAACTAAATTTTCAGGAATAAATATCTTAAATTGTGCAAAGTTCTGTTTTAAAAATTCAGGTTTCAAATAATCCAACGTCTCAGATAAAAGCCCTACTTCTAAGAAAGCCAAATTATAAATATTATTATTAATTTTAGTAGTTACATCATCATCCATTACATCAATACTTTTAAAATTAACAAAATCTTCATTATTATTAGTGACACCTAATATTATATTTTTGGGATTAAAATTAACAATATAATAGCCTTCACCATGAATATATTTCATGGTGGAATCCATTACATAAAAAACTCTTGTATACTCATCGTTATTATGATAAGACTTAATATATTCTTCTAAAGTCTCTTCAAAAGGAACTCTATTTATCTCTCCCATAGGCATCACTGCTTTCTATTCTTTATATTATATATTTTAAAGCATTTCCCTATTAATTACAAGAGGCGTTTATATTTAATAATACTTGTAATTCTAGTACACTCTAATCAATAACATTCAGATTTCTAACGATAATTAAAGAAATTCTATCTTTATTTTCAATTGATGATAAAGAGATACTACTATTCTATTATCATAAATATCTACCATATCTATATACTTAGTTCTAATCATATCCTAGTTTTAACAAAGAGAAACAATACTTATCAACAACAAACTTCAAATTTTTCTTTCATTGCTTTAATCGCTCTACTTATTTTAGAAGAACTAACATCCAAAAGCTTCATTATCTCTATATATTTAAAGTTATTTAGTCTTAATGAAATAATAGCAGCATCTTCTATATTTATACTATATAAATAGTCATTTAATTTATTATATATGTCCAAATCACCTATATAATCATAAGGATCTATACTATTAACATCTCTAACCTCATAATCTAACTCTTGATAATTCAAAAGAGGTCTATTTCTAAGTGTAAGAACATTTCTATACATAAGATTAAAACTAGATGTTAAACATACTAAAAGAAATGAATAAAACAAACTCCCCTTGTTAACATCAAAATTCCTAATAGCATGATTAAAACCAATAATTCCCTCCTGTAAGAAATCATCAAGAGCAAAACCTTCATAATTATTATTCTTTAAATAATTAAAATACTCTAAAGCCTTAGCATAAATAACCGGTTTATACTTATTAAACATAATATCATAAGCTATTTCATCATTATCAAAAATTAAATCCAAAAGTTCATAATCATTATATTTCATAAATCCTACTTTCTACTTCGGACCATCTCATATATTAAAACACCAGCAGCAACTGAAGCATTTAAGCTATCAATTTTAGAACTTATTGGAATAGTAACTAAAAAATCACAGTTTTCCTTAACTAATTTACTTATCCCTTTCTCTTCATTACCTATAACAAGACAAACATTTCCATTATAATCTACTTTAGTATAATCTTCTCCATCCATGACAGTTCCATATATCCAAAAACCATTATCTTTTAAATCTTTGATAGCAGTATTTAAATTAGTAACTAACACAATATCAATATCAAATACCGCTCCTACACTAGTCTTAACAACTGTAGGAGTAACTAATACTTGCCTATTATTAGGAATAATGATAGCATCAATAGATGCAGCTACAGCAGTTCTAATAATCGCCCCAAAATTATGAGGATCAAGGATATGATCCAACATAAGTACCGTCTTATTACTATTCTTTTTCACCAAAAATTGTGAAAAAGAAGTATATTGATAGTCCTCCATATCAATAATTATACCCTGATGAACACCATTTGCCAAATTATCAAGTTCATAATTTCGCTTAATTTTTATCTTAGATTTCAAAGAATCATTAAATAAAGAACTATTTTTTTGTAAAAACACCGCATCAGTATAAATGGTTTTTACATTTTCACACAAATTTTCATCTTTTAAAATTCTTTCAGAAACATTTTTTCCATATACTAACATAAATTTTCTCCTATCATCTAAAAAATCAATCTATTACTTCAAACTTATCATCATTAATTCTTATAGAACCTCCATTGGTGAACAAATATCCCATCTTTTGGAAATCATAATTATAACCAATGCCTATCCCATTTATTTTAAATGAACAAATTTTCTTTAACATTCATTAGAAAATATATGATAACTTTCTATAAATAAAATATTATTATCTATAGTTAATAAATATATAAAAACTTCCACTATATAATTTTTTCATGCTATTAAAAATACCAACAACACCAATAGTATCACCATAATTTAATTTTTCTGTCAACACTACTATTCTTCCATTATAAATTTCATAATCTCATCTATTCTATCCTCTCTATCAACAAACTTTAAATAGCCAATCAAAGCTTCAAGTGCCGTAGCTTTTTTATATTCTATGACACTACAACCTTTAGGATTAGCATGACTTTTAGCATTTCTAGCTCTTTTAACTACATCTATCTCATCCTCATCAAGAAAATCAAGATCTAACATATTATCTAAAAAATAAGCCTGTCTTCTCGCACTAACATAATTAATAGACTCTTTTTGTAAATCATTTACTTTATTAATACCTTTATTAATTAAAAAAATTCTAATATATTCTTCATAAACTGCATCACCTAAATAAGCGAGCACTAAAGAATTAACACATCTAACATCCATAAACATCTCCCTAAAGAAAAAAGACTAAAAAGTCTAATCTCTATCATTTCCAATAACCACTAACACTAGTCTAAGTAATTCTAAAAGTGTAGAAATCAAAGATGCTACATAAGTCATAGCCGCTGCCATTAACATAGAACTAGCCATAGACCTTTCACTTTGATCTACTACTTTTAATTTACTAAGAAACATTTTACCTCTTTTAGAAGCATTAAACTCTACTGGTAAAGTAATAAGTTGAAATAACAATATAGCAACTAAAAGAAAAATTCCTACCCAAGCAAGATTCATCGCTCCAAAAATAAGACCAATCAAAACTGCTAAATAACCAAACTTAGAACTAAAATTAACAATAGGAACTAAGAATGATCTAAATCTTAGGAAAAAATATCCTTCTTTATCCTGCACTGCATGACCACATTCATGAGCTGCTACACTAACACTAGCTATACTATCTCCATTATATATATCAGTAGAAAGTCTAACTACCTTAGCTTTAGGATCATAATGATCAGTCAAATATCCTTTAGTCTCTACAACATAAACATTATCTAATCCATTATTTTTTAAAATTTCTCTAGCAACTTCCGCTCCTGTCATTCCACTTTTAACTTTAACTTTTTTATATTTACTATATCTTGTTCTAAGATAAATATCAGCAACAAGAGTAATAAGAAAAGCAATTATAATAAGTCCATATCCAAAATACATATAATTAAATATCATAAAACCTCCTATATTTTCTGATAAGTAGTACCATCTCTACCATCTATTAATTTAATACCTTTAGTAAATAAATAATCTCTAATCTTATCAGCTTCTTCATAATTCTTATTTTTTTTAGCTTCATTTCTTTTAAAAATAAGTTCTTCTACTTCTTTATCTATATCTATTATATCACTTTTTAACAAATCTAAACTAAGAACTTTATCAAATTCTCTAATTAAATATTTTTTTGTCTTATCACTAGCATCAAGTTTTAAAACCTCATAAAGTAAAGTTATAGCCATCGCTGTATTTAAATCATCACCAACTACCTCTTTAAACTTACCTAAGTATATGTCTACAATATCTTTATCAAATCCACCTTCATCATTTAACAAACTAACCCGATTTTTTAACTTCCTATAAGCATTCTCTGCTTGTTCCAATGCCTCATAAGTAAAAAGTAAAGGTTTACGATAATGAGACTCTAAACACATATAACGATAACTTAAAGGATTAAAACCATTTTCTTCTAAAGTACTAACAGTTAAAATATCACCTTTAGATTTACTCATTTTACCACTTTTATCATTTAAGTGCTCACCATGCACCCAAAAATTACACCATTTATGACCAAGATATGCCTCACTTTGTGCAATCTCATTAGTATGATGTGGAAAGATATTATCAACACCGCCACAATGAATATCCAAATATTCTCCTAAATTTTTAATAGCAATACAAGAACACTCTATATGCCACCCAGGATAACCAACACCAAAAGGACTATCCCATTTTAACTCTTGAGAATCAAATTTAGATTTAGTAAACCATAAAACAAAGTCTGCTTGATTTTTTTTATTACTATCAAACTCAACACCGTCTCTTACACCAACAACCATATCATTTATTTTATGATTAGTTAAAGCATAATAATCGCTAAGTTTAGAAGTATCGAAATAAACATTGCCACCAGCTTTATAAGCATAACCGTAATCGAGTAATCTTTCTATCATTTCTATATAAAAAGCAATATTTTCTGTAGCTGAACTAACAATACTAGGCCATTTAATGTTAAGTTTCTCTGTATCTTTTTTAAACTCATCCGTATAAAACTTAGCAATATCTAAAACTGATTTATGTTCTCTTTTCGCACTTTTAAGCATTTTATCTTCACCACTATCAGAGTCACTAGACAAATGTCCAACATCAGTAATATTCATACATCTTTTTACATTATATCCAAGTAAATTTAAAGTTTTCTCTAAAATATCCTCCATAATATAAGTCCTTAGATTACCAATATGAGCATAATGATAAACAGTAGGACCACAAGTATACATCTTAACTTCATTTTTATCTATTGGAACAAACTCTTCTATCTTTCTTGTAAGAGTATTATATAATTTCATTAAATCACTTCCTCGTTTTCTAATTGTATATATTATATCATTAAACTATCTAAAAGAAAATAAAAGATCATTTTTACAATCTCTTATTATATTATATTATTATTCAATTATTTTCTTCTCTTCTTTTACAAAACAAATTTATCACTATCTTCTATTAATAATTTCATTTTTCCTAAATATTCTACTTTAAATTCTCCCAATTTTAATTCAAAAAATACTAAACTCTATATATATCATAAAAACAACAAATCTATAAAGAAATCATGATTATCAACTTGAATTCTATATTAGTAAAATTTTTTAAATTCTTAATAATAGCATTTTTTAAATATTTTTCTAAGCATTCATTAGTAAACCCATAAATTCCAAACTACAAGTATCTAAAATAATAACACCTTCCTTACTTTACTATACCAAATAAAAACAAAAGATTAGAAAAACCTAATCTTTCAAACCAAATATTACAAAAGTCAATACCTTTATAGCAAATTAGTCAAACAGTTATCTCTTTTTTACCATTATACCAAGCATCTACAATAATAGGTGTAACAACTTCATCTATCACTTTATCTACTCTTCTTGCCCCAAACTTTTCATAGTTACATTCTTTAATAATTTTATCCACAATTTCTGAAGAAATCTTTATCTTCAAATCTTTCTTTTTAAACGCCTCTATCAAAACATTTAATCTTTTTTCCACAATTGTGTGAATAACTTCTTCATTCATATCATTAAAATAATAAATTTTTCCTATTCTATTAATAAACTCTACTCCTAAAAAATCTTCCATTTCTCTATTAGTCTCTAATTTTGAAGAAGAAGTAAGTCCAATATTATCTTTCTTAGAGCCTAAATTTGTAGTCATAAAAAGAAATACATTATCAAATCTTACCTTTCTACCTCTAGAATCAGTTAATATACCTTCATCTAAAACCTGTAAAAATAACTTCAATACCTCACTACTAGCCTTCTCAATTTCATCTAACAAAACAACAGAATGTGGATGCATTCTTACATTATCAAGAACAGTCAAATGATTATCAAAACCCACATATCCTGGAGGAGAACCAATGATTTTGCTAACAGTATGAGACTCTTTGTATTCACTCATATCTAATCTAATAAAATTATTAACTCCATACAAAAGTCTAGCAAATTCTTTAACTAACAAAGTTTTTCCCACTCCAGTCTTACCACAGAAAAGAAAGGATTGAATATGAGGTTTCTCCTGGAAACCTAATTGTACTTTCTTAACATAATTACACAAATCTTTAATAATATTATCTTGTCCCAACACTTCTTTACTTAAATTTTTTTCTAAACTATTTATAATTTTCCTACTACTCTTAGTAATTTCATAAACAGGTATCTTAGTCTTTAAATATATAACATCTGCCACCATTTCTTTAGTAATTTTTTTTGGTTTTCGCTTGCTCATTAAATTTAATTCTAGCTCATTCTTTTTAGTAAGTAGTTCTTTTTCTTTTTCTTTATAAGTAGAAGCAGAATCAAAATCCTGCTTCATAATTGCTTTTTTCTTATTACTAATTACATCCTGTAACTCATTATTAATTTTATAAAGAATTGAATCATTTTTACTCTCAAGCAATGATGCTTTAGTACAAACTTCATCTAAAATATCAATAGATTTATCTGGTTGATAATATTCATAAATATAAGTATCACTAAGTTCAACAATCAAATCTATAACATCATCACTAATATTAACAAAATGATACGCTTCATATAATGGTTTTAATTTCTTTAAAATTTCCTTAGTTTTAGAAATACTCGGTTCGTCAACCATAATAAGTTGGAATCTCCTATTTAAAGCTTTATCTTTCTCAATAAAAGTATGATATTCACTTATAGTAGTAGCACCAATTAATTGAATTTTTCCTCTAGCCAGAGCTGGTTTAATAATATTAGAAGCATCTATAGCCCCCTCTGCACCGCCAGCTCCAACAATTGTATGTATTTCATCAATAAAAATTATAATATCATCATTTTCTTCAAGTTCTTTAAGAATTTTAGAAATTCTTTCCTCAAATTCACCTCTGTATTTAGTTCCTGCTACCAAATTAGCCATAGGTAATGAAAGAATAGTCTTACCTTTCAAAGGTTTAGGAACAACACCTTCTACAATTTTTCTTGCTAATTCTTCAACTATAGCAGTCTTACCTACACCTGCTTCACCAATTAACAATGGATTATTCTTACCTCTTCTACAAAGTATTTCTATTAAATTCTTAAGTTCATCATCTCGTCCAATAACTGGATCAACTTCGTTACTTATAACTTTTTTATTCAAATTAATAGCAAACTCTTCAACCATAAGTTTTTTACGTAAAGCTTTCTTAGTAACCATACTATCTTTAGAAATATAATTATATACTTCATCTACATCAATATTAAGACCTATTAAAAGTCTAATTGCAACTCCTTCTCCTTCTTCTAAAACTGCAAGTAATAATTCATTAACACTAACTTCAACTTCACCCTTTTCCTTACTGTTTAAAATAGCAGTCTCAATTACTCTTTTTAAAAGTGGCGTATATAAAAACCATTCATTTGATTCTTTTCCCACCCCTACTATTTTAATAAGTTCTTTTTTAAATTTCTCATAAGTTATATCATAGCTAGCTAAAATCTTAGTTAACTCTAAATTTTTCATAGATAAAATTGCCAAAAACAAATGCTCACTCCCTACATAAGGATGCCTTAAATTATTCATTTCTGCTTTTGCCAATATTAAAGCCTTCTGAGCCTCTTCACTAAATCTTGAAAACATTAAAATTCCTCCAATCTATTTATATTTTAAAAAAAATAAGCTTTAGTAATCAAGAAATAGAAGACCAAAAAAACTGACAAAAAAACTTGCTAATAAAAAGTCAATAGCTTTTAGAAATTTTTTAAATTTTATAACCCTATATTTCAAAACATGCTAA
>CALVTA010000009.1 GCA_944359735.1 uncultured Bacilli bacterium
CCTATATTATGATAGAAATTATTTATATCATTACTTATTTCTTTTAGTCTATCTTCTTCTTTTTTATTATAAGCGATAAGTCTTAAGGAATCATCTTCATAGACTAGTGAATCTTTATAAACATCTATTAGTTTTATTTTATCTTTAGATTTTAAGATATCTAAAAAGTAAAAATAATAATCTAGTAGCATATTATTATCAGGGTTTCTAACTGTAAAGTTATAAGTTAAATCATCAGCAAATAAAGATTTATTCTCTACTAGATTAGATAATATATCTTTAGGTAAATATTTATCAATAGTTATTTTAACTAAAAAACTTTTATTATTTTTATTAATGACTATTTTATCTAAAGTAGCATTTTTAAAAAAATCAAAATACTTATCATTTAAGTTAATCTTTTTCAAAAATAAATTTAACTTGCTATCCATCATACTACACCTTCTACCTATATTATTTCTAATTCTTTTATTTTTAAGATATGCTTTTGGTTTTTAATACAAAAGTCAATAAAAGTCTTTAAATCAACAGTTGCAAGTTGTCGTTCAAAGGTATATTTATCTAATTCAAATATTATTTTATCTTCTAACATTCTATTTAATATTTCCTCTTTAGAGTATCCAAGATACATTAAAAAATATGGATATAGTTGTCTTTTTAAATATTTTAATGAACTATCACCACTTAAATAAACACTTCTTTTAAGGGTACGTGAAGTAAGTTCATTATCAATAGCAAGTTCAATAATAGCATCTACAATATCTTTATATTCAGATTGATATGTTACTAATTCTTTTCTAACGATATGATTAATAATATTAATAACAGCAAGAGTATAGTTGTTGCTATCAGACTTATTACCCCAGGTAATAGTGTTTACTCTTCTACTTTTAGGTATGGTCATACCTATTACATCTAATTTTTTATCAACGACTAAAACATGATACAGTTTAATATCAAATTTTAGTATTTCTTTTAAGTTTTTATTTAAATCCTTTTTTAAGCTATCCCAAGTATGTAATAATTCTAAGCGATATTTTTCTGTCTCGCTTCTTATTTCTTGATATATATCACTATTTTTAACCATATCAAAAATAGTATCATCATCTGGAATATAATTTTTTGGATCTTTTAGAATATGTTCTTCTTCTTTATATAAGTCATTATAACTATGGCGATAGTTTTTCCATAACTTCTGTTTAAAACTTTGAATATTAGAAGAAATTGAAGCATTAAATAACAAATTCCATATTAAAACATAATCATTTAAAACAAAATTTAAATTCATTATAGGTCCACCCCCAAACTTTAATTAAAGTTTACCATAAAATTTATTATAATAAAAGAGATTAGAAAATAAATATTATTATTTTCTAACCCTTTAAGATTTTATATGGTGTTATTTGAATTGTATATATTTTTATAAAGATGATCACTTTGGCAATTATTTTACTGTAGTATTAAATCAGCAGGTATAAAAATAAAACTAGATTGTTTTTCTCTAGAAATATAATATATTTTTAAAAATTTGTAATTACATAATAAACACCAAAACCAACTGCTAATATCAATATTAAAGAAAATAATAATTTTAAAAAAGCTATAAATTTTGATGGTTGAGCTTTTTCATCATCATCACTTTCAAAGTCTTCTTCACTTAAATCTAGACTCTTAGTATAGAAAGATTTATCTATTTGTTCTGTTAATTCTTTATCTTTTATTTTGTTTAGTTTTTTAGTAGAATCAGTTTCTTTAGTATCTTCTATTTTAGTAGCGATAGGTTTTAATACTTCTTCATTAACATTAGTAGCCATTAAATCACTTAAAAGACTATTCGTATTATCAGAAGCTTTATCAATTTCTTCTCTTAATTCTTTAGAAGTTATAGTATTTATCAACTCTTCCAATTCTTCTTCATTTTCAATAGGCTTATGCCTTAATTGGGTTTCTTTTTTAAACTTTTCTAGATCTTCCTCACTACTTTCTAAAATATTATATTTTTCATTATGAAGTTTTCTTTTCTTTTCTAGACTGTCTTTTTCTCTTAATTCTTTAGCCTCTTCTAAGACTCTATTAATATCGTAGGTTTTATGTTTATCATTGTTATATAGATAATTAAATTCCTCAAGCTCTTTTCTAACAATAGGCTTTTCCATATTTAAATCATAGTCTTTTAGACGATGATATCCTTCTCTAGTACGATAATTTTTTTTAGCTGCATTTAGTTCAACTGCTTCTATTTTAGACACATCTGTTAAAGTTGTATATTTTTCTAATTTACCCAAGTCATTATATAAATCTCTATTTTTTTCAGTTCTACTTATAACTCTTGATCTAGAGTCGTCATAGCGTTCCATTCGTCCCACGTAATCACCTACTTTACTTAATGATATCATACTATTAAAAAAAATTAAAGTAGGCAAAAAGAGAAAAATAGGATATAATATATACGGAGGTATGAAAATGAAAGTAAAGGTCAATAAAGAAGCATGCATTGGCTGCGGAGCATGTGCAGCGATATGTGATGAAGTATTTGAATTAAATGATGAAGGCTTAAGTGAAGTTAAGCTTGAAAAAAAAGAAAATGAATTTGTTAGCGTCAAGGAAGAACTTCAAGATGAAGTTAGAGATGCTGCCGATTCTTGTCCTACAGGTGCTATTGAAATAGAAGAGGATTAATAGTTGTTAATTTTATCGGAGGAAATAAATGGAAAATATTAAACTAGATACATATGTTGTAAAATCTGGAGATACATTAATGAAAATTGCTAAAGAACAATTAGGAGATGCAAATAGATATATGGAAATTGTCAATCTTAATAATATTTCAGATCCTGACATAATTAATCCAGGAGAAAAATTTAAACTACCATCAGCTACTTCTCAAACTGTAGAAACATTAGATTTAATTGATGAAGAAATAAGTACAGAAAATCTTACAAACAAAGAAACAAAATCTGCTGTTGGGACTGCAGGAATTGAAAACTCTACAATAGAAAAAATTAGTAAATACTCTATTAAGCCTCGTTCCCGTATTGATGAGATGGAAGGAGAAAGAGATAAGAGAGTACAATATCTTACAAATGGATATACCGGTTCTGATGTGCCTTCGGAAAGTGAATTAGCAAGTTTAATGACAACAATTAATATTCCGATATGGAATGGTAAAGAGGTTACAAGTAGAACTTTAACAGTAAATAAAAAATTAGCTTCTTCTATTCAAAGTATATTTACTGAATTAGCTGAGAAAAAATATGAAATTGAATTTGCACAAGAACTTGATGGAGGAAGAGGTAACTATGAAGTAGAAGGTTATGAATATCGAACAACTGGTAGTGGTAGATTATCTGATCATGCTTATGGTGGGGCAATTGATATCAATGCCGTTCATAATCCTATGACTGGTCCTAGAGATGCTTTAAAAGAAAATGATGGATCAAAGTATGTGGTAACGGATGAAGTTATCAAGATATTTGCAAAACACGGATTTTATTGGGGTGGAGATTGGCATAGTTCATGCGATCCTATGCATTTTTCATTTACGGGTTGGTAAACTTAAAGAAATAAAAAATTTGTTTATCGGAGGAAATAAATGGAGAATATTAAACTAGATACATATGTTGTAAAATCTGGAGATACATTAATGAAAATTGCTAAAGAACAATTAGGAGATGCAAATAGATATATGGAAATTGCTAAGCTTAATAATATTTCAGATCCTGATTTAATTTATCCTGGTGAGAAATTTGAATTACCATCAACTAATTTGAAAAATGTAGAAACATTAGATTTAATTGATGAAGAAATAAATATAAATGAACTTACAAACAAAATTTCTGGTGGTACCGCAGGAATTGAAAATTCTACATTTAAATCAGTACCTACTAATTTTCAAGATACAAAAACTTCTAATTCAATTGATGAAGAAATAAATATAAATGAACTTACAAACAAAATTTCTGGTGGTACCGCAGGAATTGAAAATTCTACATTTAAATCAGTACCTACTAATTTTCAAGATACAAAAACTTCTAATTCAATTGATGAAGAAATAAATATAAATAAACTTACAAACAAAATTTCTGGTGGTACCGCAGGAATTGAAAATTCTCTTTAAAAAATATTAAATTGAGTAGTTTAAAGTTTATGAATGTTTTTGTAGAAAATTATAAATTTTATTCAGAAATCAAAAGTGTAAAATAAATTGTTTCTTCTCTAAGTTAGTTGAATTATCCTAAAAAAGATTGATATAAGTCTGACTTTGACAGTTTTATAAAGTTAAAAATCTCTCAAGTTCTTATTTTGGTTTTTGAGAGATTTTTTAGTTCAAAAATGGCATATCATGAAGATTTTAGCTTAATTCAATTGACTTGAAAAAGAATCAGCTATTTTGACAAACTCACTAAGTTTAATATAATGTTTATATTTTTAATAATGGAAGAGTATATATTATTTATTTTTCCCTAAGCTATAGACAATTGCTACTTCTTTAGGAGTTAAAGGGCGATATTCCCCACTCTTTAATCCTTTTAAATCAAAGATAAATTCTCTTTCTCTTCTAAGTTTTAAAACAGGATATCCTACATTTTCAAACATTTTCTTAATTTGGTGATTACGTCCTTCATGGATAGTTACCATTAACATAGATGTATTAGTTTTATAGTCAATTTTTCTTAGCTTTATTTTGGCTTTTTCTGTTTTTTTACCATCAATTATGATTCCATTTTTTAAAGTGTTAATACTATCTCCTTTAATAATTCCTTTAACTTTAACAATATATACTTTCTCTACTTCAGATGATGGATGCATTAAGATATTAGCAAATTCTCCATCATTAGTAAGTAGCAAAATACCTGTTGTATCATAATCAAGTCTACCTACTGGATAAATTCTTTCTTTACAAGGGATTAAATCAACAACTGTTTTTCTTTTTTTATCATCTGTTACACTTGTAATGATTCCTCTTGGCTTATTTAAAATATAATAGACTTTATTTTCTTTAAGTAATTCCTTACCATCAACTTTAATTATATCTTTGTTTGTTACTTTTGTACCTAATTCTGTTACTTTAATGCTATTTACCGTTACTCTTCCTTCTTTAATTAAATCTTCAGCTTTGCGTCTTGAAGTAACCCCTGCATTTGCTATTACTTTTTGTAATCTTTCCATCACTAATCACCTATCATTCTTAATTTTGTCTTTTAAATTTTTATTTAAAATATTATTATAATTGAAAACTTTATCTAATATTTTTTATAGAAAAAGAAGATATTATTTTACTTCTACTAAAGATAATTTATTATCTTCATGAACAAAGATAAGTGTAGCTTTAGTAGGATAATCCATATCTTCTTTATAGGTTATAGAAACTTCTACTTGATAAGCATTATCATCAATAAAATCTGTTCCTATAGTATACTCTATTGTCTCAATATTATCAACAGTTACATTAGTAACTTCTGGTAAGTCTTGATCTCTATTACCATAAATATCACTTTCTACATACTTATAAACTGTATCTTCAGCTTTCTCTAGAAAGTTTGTCTTGGCATTTGTATGAACAAAATCAATACCACCAACATCAGTATTAGCAAGTTTATCATCTAAAGTATAAAAGTCTAGGACAAACATTTTACTAACTTGTCTTAAATATTTCTCTTCATCTACTTTATCTTTGTCTAAAATGTCTTTTAGTTCCTGGAACATCTCTTTATATTTAGCACTTCTTGTAGATTTTAAAGTATATCCATATTTTTTGATTTCATTTTCAACAGTAGCTTTTTTTACATCTTTTGGACTGAGACTTTCATAAACAATAAAACCTACACCAACAATAATTAATATTATTGCTAGTATTAATATTCTTTTAACACTTTTTTTTAATTTCATAATTTTTCTCCCCTCTAGTTTTCTTTTGATACAGCTTTTTCTTCACTATTTGGATTAAATAAGTCAAAGACAATAGCTTTATTAGAAACATCCAATAATTTTTCAACATATTCATTATTCTTACTAATGTAATTTTCATCGATAATTTCATCTTTTAAAAGTTTATATTCACCCTTTTGGCTATTATAGTATATCTTATCTGTTATCCAGTTTCCATTAGGAAAGGCAACAATATTATCATCTTTAGTTTCAAAAATATCGTGGCCTAGGGCATATTTATTATAAAATCCTAACATATTTCCAATAGTTGGCATAACATCATACATCCCCATTGCATAATTGACTTCACCTTTAACTTTACCATCTTTTGTCCATATTAATAATGGGACCTTACGATCAAGTTCATAATCAAAACTATCATATTCATCATATGTAGGATCGTCCTCATCTTTAACATCATCAGTTGCTGGATCATAGTTATTCATTAAGTTATAATCACTTTTAGGAAGTCTTGCATCATGGTCTCCATACAGAATAACGACAGTATTATCTAAAAGTCCTGCTTCATCCATGCCTTGGAAGAATTCTCCTAAAGCCTCATCTGCATAATGAACTGATTTAAAATAGTTACCTAGTTTTGTTCCTTCCAAGTATGGTGCTTCTATTTCTTCTGTAGTCCCATCTTCGTTTGTAATAGTTGTTTTCATAGTTACAGCGAACTCTCCATACTTATCAGTGTCAGAAAATGGTGTGTGATTTGTTAGTGTAATCAATAAGCCATAGTATTTATCATGATCTTCACTTATCTTTTTTATCTTTTCTATAGATTGGGAGAAAAATTCTTTGTCTGATAAACCTAATCCTATAACATTATCATCACTAACGTCATAAGTTTCTTTACTATAAAATTTATCATATCCTAAAGATTGATGCATAGCACGCCTATTCCAAAAGTCAGCATTATTTGCATGCATACTAAAGGTATAATATCCTTTTTCTTTCATTAAAGATGGAGTTGCTATATATGTTCTATCAAAATAACTTACAAAAGCAGTACCATTTTGAGTTGGCATTAAACTTGTATTAAAAGTTAATTCTGTATCACTACTTGTTCCAACACTTACTTGTGAATAAAAATTATTAAAGTATAAGCCTTCTTTAATTAATTTATTTAAGTTTGGTGTTACTTCTTCTCCATTAAATGTTTTGTTTATTGCAATATCTTGTAAACTTTCAGCATGAATAACAATGACATTACGGTCTTCAAAAATATTAGTATATTCATTAGTATAATCTTGTTCATTGCTACGATTACTATAATATTCATTAAACTCTTTCTTTGCATCATCATATCCAAACATTGCTGATATTTTAGGTTGAAGGCTTGCAATAATATCATTACCTTGGTATAGATAAATACCAAATCTCATAACTATATATTCTCGGTTCCACTGTTTAACAAATCTACTTATTTCAAGACTAGATAATGATAATATAAATACAGCTAGGATGATTACACCGGCTATTATAGTATTTTTAAATTTCTTAATACGTTTTTCTTTGCTATATATTTTGTATTTATCTTTTTTTGATAAATGATGATAATAATATATGAAGAATAATAAAGGTATAATGTAAACTAAATCTTTAATTTGTAAGACATTTTCAACGACAGCATCACCAACTTCACCTATATATTGTGTAAGTGATAACATGGACACACTAGCAAATGAAGTATAGAATGTATAATAAGCGGAATTTATAGTACAAATTGCTGTAAAAATTACTGCCCAGATTAACAAGTAAGTATACCTTTTTTTTCCTTTAAATAGATAAGAAAAAGAACCAATAAGAGTTACCACAGCAAGATCTGCTATTATAGGCTTTATTGATAAATAGTTTTCTACTGTCGGCATAGTAAAGAATCTAAGTAAAGTTGAGTTAATAACACAGATTAAAACAAAGACAATAAATAAGCGATTATTCTTAAAATAACTGCTTATTAATTTTTCTTCTCTAATTCTTTTTATATTTTTTGTTAATTTATCTTTAATTTTAATTATCTTTCTCTTCATAATTACCTCACTTCCTAAACATTATAGCATTCTATTGAGTATTTTTCAATTTTTGATGCTTAATATAACAAAAATGATATATTGACTTGTATATTATTAGTATAAGAAAGATAATCTGACTTACTAAGACTAGAATAAACATTTCATCATGTTGATAGATATTAGCCGTATTTGTTAAAGATGTGTTATTACTAATAGCAAGTGATATAAAGTTTGTAAACAGGAAAAGATCAGTAAGAGTTATAGCATATGTAATTATTTTATTTAGTCTTGTTATGTTAGGTTTAAATATTGTGTATATTAAAACAATTAATGTAATAATTACTGTTAGAAAGTAAAAAATAATGTTAGGAAAATAGAAACATCTCATTAAAGTTTTTATTATTTCACTAAAGACTATTGATATATCTTCTTGAAAATAGAATATTAGTAAAAATATAAAAAAGATGATAAGAGCTGTTAAAAATATTTTTACTTTTTTATTATTTCTTTTTTCGTTGTAAACTAAAAATATATAAAGAATAATAAAGATTAAAAAGATTTCTATTGTTAGAAATGATTGAAATGGTATTTTTAAGAATGTTAATACTTTTTCTACAAGACTTAAATCCATAATTATCCCCTTTCTTCTTTTTTATATTTCTTCAAAGATATAAATAGTTTGATTATAGTCATCATTATGTGTACAAGTTATAAGTGTAAGCGTTTTTACAGATGGATTACGGTAAATTGCGACTGTTCCTGTTTTAGCTTGATTATATATTTTGGTAAGCTGATAGTTATAAGTTACCGCATTATAGCTAACACTAGCTTTATCCCCTATTTGTAATCTGTAAAGCTTATCAAAAAATGATATATATGCATTACCAGAGTGAGCCATTAAAATAAAGTTGCCTGATGGTACATCAGGATAATCTGCTTCATTTGCAATAGTTATATTGTAATTTACATTATTATATTTTGACTCTTTAGAAACAAATCCTCTTTGTAATCTTATTGATGGTATTGATAATTCTCCTATATAGGAGTAATTAGCTTTTTTATCGTTTTCTTCTTTCACTTCATTATTTTCAGTAATTATCTCTAGATTTTCTGTATTTATATTGTTAATAGTTGTGTTATCTTCATTAATATCTAATTTAAAAATAGCTAGACGCATTTCTTCAAAAACTTCATTTCTTAGTTTTTTTAGTGGGCTACTAAAAAATATTAGTATTCCTATTATAAGGAAGAAAAAGCCAACTTTGAAGAGTTGGCTTTTTATGTTTCTATTTTTTCTTTGCATTATTAGGTCTCTTAGCCACAACTATTAAGACAATACCCACTACTATAATTAGGGTTCCTATACCATATATTAGGAATGAGTTACTACCAGTATCTGGGACATCAATTGTTGGAGCTTTTAAATCTATAGTAGTTGGAGCGGTTGGACTTTCAATAAGTCCAAGTAAAGCTCTTTGTAATTGTCTTGCTTCATGATTAGGTGGATTAGGGTTATACACATTTGCATCATATAAATTTGCAAAAGATCCTGTGATCGTTATGTTAGCTTTAAAACTTTCCTTTTGAACCTCACTAGCAGGTACACGTAATTTAAAACCTTGATCAGCACTAATATTATTGGCACTTATTGGATTATTATTTTCATCAAGTATTTCTACAGTACCAACAGAGTTGTTAATTTGGATTGAATAACTTTCGAAAGTACTATTAGTGCTAGTTGGTTTAATTACGCTAGTCTCTAAATAATCGTTATTTATTGTATAAGTAACTTTAGATGTATCTACATTAATATCTTGACTGCCAAGGTCATCATTATAATTATTTTGATTAGCAACAGCACCATCTACTAAGTTAACAACATATTTTCCATAAGTTGTATCTGCTTTTATTGCAGCTTTATCAGCTGCTGATAGATTATTGTAGAAGGCATAGTCGCCTCTTCCATCATATTTGTTTTCCTCACTAGTTGTAGCAGTAGCTAAATCATATGATGTATAATTTTTAGTATCATCAAAACCGTTTGCTCTATCTATATACCACCAAACAGCTAATTGCGTTAAATAATAATCTTTGGCACCATCACCAGTTATACTATCATTTTGTAATATGTATATCAAACCATTGTAACTTGCGCTACGGCCAGTATTTTCCAAACTAAATTCCGATTTAACAGAAGAACCTTTTTCATACAGATGTTTAAGAGAAGGATCTTCTTGTGTTGCACCAATCATTCCTAAGCGATGATCCATACAATAAATATAACTTAGACGTTCGTTACCATCAGTTCCATAAAACTCTCTTGGTAATGTTATATCACTAATCAAACTTTGTTTTTCTGTAGTCATTCCAGAATAAAAGCTATCTGGTAATTTTTTTAAGAAACCAGCTGAATAGCTTTCTTTTGGATCTATAAATATACTAACTACTAAAAGGACAGCAACTAAACAACAAGAGATAACACCTATTTTTTTTATATCATTCATAGCTTTGTCAATCTTATCATTATTTCTTTTGTTCCTAGTCTTCTTGATTTGTGCTCGTGCACTCATTTTTGCCATATAATCACCTTACCTTATATATACTATAACAAATAGATTAAATTTTTTCAAGAAATTTCAAATATTCTTTCAAGATTAAATTTTTCATTGTCAATGTTTGTATAAAGACTGGCTAAAATATCCCCTTCTTTTATATCATCTCCTATATTCTTTCTAATTATAATACCGGCATTATAATCTATCTTATCATCTTTATTTTTACGTCCTGCTCCTAAACTTTGGCTTAACTTAGCTATGTTTAAGGCATTTATAGATTTTAAAGTCCCAGTTTTATTAGCTTTTATATTATAAACTTTGGCATTTATTGTTAAATTTTCTATATTTCCATGCTGATATTTAACAAATTCTAAAAATTTCTTTAAAGCTTTCCCATTATTTAGATTATCTATAACTTCTTTTTTCGCTTCTTCTTCAGTGATTTCTTTGCCTAGTGAGACCATTTTTCCAGCCAGTTCTATAACTAAATTATATAAAGGTCCTTGTTCTTTACCCTGCAATATTTCTAATGCCTCTAAAACTTCTAGCTTGTTTCCAATATTATGTCCTAACGGAATATCCATATTGGAAATGACTGTTTTCACTTCTTTTTGATAATAAGATCCTATCTTTATAAGTAAGTTTGAAAGTCGCATAGCATCTTCTTTTGTTTTTATTAAAGCACCATTACCTACTTTTATATCTATAACTACTTTATCGGCACCTCCTGCTATTTTTTTACTCATGATACTACTTGCAATTAAAGGTATAGAGTTAGTTGTAGCAGTTACATCACGAAGAGCATAAATTTTTTTATCTAATGGAGCAAGATCTTCAGTTTGGCTAGTAATTACAATAGAAATATCTTCAGCTTGTTTTTTTATTTCTTCTAAAGTTAAATCTACCACAAATCCTGGAATAGATTCCAATTTATCTATAGTACCACCAGTATATCCCAAACCTCTACCACTCATTTTAATTACAGGAACATTGCAACTTGCTACTAATGGTCCTACTATTAGGGTAGTTTTATCACCTACTCCACCAGTTGAATGTTTGTCTACTTTTATTCCCTTAATAAAACTAAGGTCTAAAGTCTTTCCACTTTTAATAAAGATATCTGTCAAGGCAAATATTTCGCTATCACTCATGTCATTTATGCAAATGGCCATTAAAAAAGCACTCATCTGATAATCTTTTACTTCACCTTTTAAATATCCCATAAAAATGGTTTCTAATTCTTCTTTTGTTAATTCATAATTGTTAGCTTTTTTACTAATTATATCTAATATCATGTTTTTCACCTTCTATAATGATAATAATAAAAATGACCTCAAATTACAAGGTCATTTTTTTACTTATTAAGTCAACAGCTTTAAGAGGATCTTCTAAAATGACATTATGAACATCTTCTATTTTACGTAATTCTTTTATGAATTTTATTTCTTCAGTTGCCATATCAATGACTTTTTTGTTTCTTCCTTTTGGTTTAACTGGATTATCATATCCTAGAAGATAATCAACATCAACATCAAATACTCTTCTCAGTTTTGTTAATGTGTCCAAAGTTGGGGTTCTCGTGCCATTTTCGTAACAACAAATACTCACTTTTGTAACATTTACACGCTCGCCCAACTCTCGTTGCGTTAAACCGCTGTTTACTCGCAACTCTTTTAAACGTTTACTTAGTAACATATTTGTCTCTCCTTAATTAATTGTTTATTAAAACTATAAATCCTTTTTCTAGCAGTGTCAACCGTTATTTTAAAATTATTGACAAATAAGCAAAAAACCAGCTAATTATCAATATTTTTGACATCTTCTTTTTTCTTGTTTGATAAAAAGGTAATTTTTTCTGCTACTACTTCAAGAAAATACTTTGAACCTTCATCAAATTTGATAATATTACTTTGAAGGCGACCTCTAATACCAATGATATCACCTACTTTACAATATTCTTTAGCAATTTTAGCCTTTTCTTCCCAAAGAGTACAGTTAATAAAATCAGTTTCATAAATGCCATCCATGTTTTTAAAACTACGTGGTATTGCTAAAGAAATAGTTCCTACTTTCTTACCGTTTTCTGTTTCTTTAATGTCAATTTCTTTAGTTAAACGACCTACTAAAATCAAACTATTTAACATTTCATTTCTCCTTTCACAATTAAAGTAACATAGCTTTAATTTAGTTGCAAAAGAAAGAAACTGTTAATTTATTAACAATTTAATTCAGTTTCTTGATTTTTATACTATACTTTTAGTAAATTTAAATTTGTTATTTTTTGAATTTACAAAATTATAAGTTTCTTTTCAAAAGTTGATTTAATTCAACAGCATATTCCATTGGTAGTTCTTTTCTAAACTCTTCAAGAAAACCTAGTATTATTAGCTCTTCACATTTTTCTTTAGGTATACCTTTACTTTCTAAATAAAAGATATTAGCGTCATTTATTTTAGAAACAGTTGCTTCATGTTCGATAGTACTAGTATTATTAGATACTATATTAGTGGGAATAGTATCACTTTTACTTTCTTTATCAAGTATTAAAGTGTCACATTTTATCATACAATAAGAATCTGCAGCAGTATCTTTGATTTTAACATCTCCACGATATGTAGAATTTCCTCCACCTCTTGCAATACTCTTAGAAATTATCTTACTATTTGTATTTTTACCAATATGAATCATTCTTGCTCCTGTATCTTGCACTTGATCTTTAGTAGCAACACCAATAGTAATGCAAGTACCAGTTGAATTATCTCCTTTTAAGATACAACAAGGATATTTCATAGTAAGTTTACTACCTATATTTCCATCAATCCATTCCATTCTACCATCTTCTTCAACCAAAGCTCTTTTGGTGACTAAATTATAGACATTATGGGCCCAGTTTTGAATAGTAGTATAACGACATTTACTTCTTTTACCAACGTAAATTTCAACAACAGCAGCATGTAATGAAGAAGCAGCATAAGTAGGAGCTGTACAACCTTCTATATAGTGAAGTTCACTGTCATCATCAACTATTATTAAAGTTCTTTCAAACTGCCCCATTCCTTTACTATTAATTCTAAAATAACTTTGTAAAGGTCTATTTAATTTAGTATGTGGCGGTATATAAATAAAACTTCCACCTGAGAAAACAGAACTATTTAAAGCAGTATATAAATTATCAGTATTACTTACAATTTTACCAAAATACTTTTTTACTATATCAGGATATTTTTTAATAGCATTATCAATAGATGTAAATATTACTTTTTTATCTGCTAATTCTTTAATCATATTATGATAGATGACTTCACTTTCATATTGAACACCTATACCATCCATATATTGTTCACTTTCTAGAACACCAAGTGAATCTAATTCGCTTTTAATTGGTTTTAAGACTTTGTTCCAATCATTAGTTAAGTCATCTGTTGCTGATTTATAATAGATAATATTATCAAAATTCAAATTAAATTTAGGCCCAAAGGGAAGTTTTTTACTCATTTTAGTGAAATAATCAAATGACTCTATTCGATATTTTTTTATCCAATCATTTTCTTTTTTATGATCTGATATCTTTATAATGTTATCTTTAGTTAGTCCTTTTATTTCCAACTTTTCTCCTCCTCTATTTGCTTTAAAATTTTTTTGATAGTATTAACAGGCAAAAGAGCACAAGTTTTTCTATTAGGTTGTAAATATATAGTATCATAGGCCATTAATTCCCCTAAGAGGTTTTCATCATAGTCTTGTTCATTAATTAAGTTCTCATAATTACTAATTAATGTTTTAACTTCATTTAGACTTTTACCCACTATTTTTTTTAAGAATATAGAAGTAGCAGAAGTTGAGATAGCACAAGCTTCTCCATCAAAATTAGCATCTTTTATTATATTATTTTCTACTTTTAATTCTATGTCAATATTGTCTATACAAGATTCATTATTAGTATTAGCTTTAAAATATTCATTTTTACCTTTTAATCCTTTATGATAAGGATTTTGATAGTTTTCTACAATTATTTCTCTTTTTAATTCACTATCCATAATACTGCTCCTTTCCATTTTTATAGTATTACTTTATATAAATCATCGCTTTTTTCTATAGCTGTAACAAATTTATCAATTTCTTCTTTAGTATTATAAAAATACAAACTTAACCGGCAAGTATTTTTGATATTTATTTCATCTTTTAAAATTTTAGCACAGTGATTACCAGCTCTAACACAAATATTATAGTAATCTAAATAAATAGCTGTATCTTGACTAAATATTCCTTCAAGATTAAAGGCCAAAATACCACTTTTACTACTTTTATTGTAAAGAATTACTTTCTTGTTATTTTCTAATTTGGAAATTAAATATTTTTTTAAATCCTGTTCATATTTACAAATTTTATCCATACCTATTTTTTCCAAATAATCAATAGCGCTTCCTAATCCTATTACTTCAGCGATAGGAGGGGTTCCTGCTTCAAATCTTGTTGGTATACTCTTATATTCAACTTCTCCATTCACTTCAAAATACTGGTTCATGCCTCCACCAAAGTTAATAGGAGACATTTTTTCTAGATATTTCATTTTACCATACATAACACCTACACCAGTTGGTCCCAACATTTTATGGCCTGAAAAAACTAGAAAATCAATATCATCTTTAATAACGTCCGTTTTCATATGAGGAACACTTTGAGATCCATCTATTACTAGGATGATATTGTTAGAGTGAGCAATTTTACTTATTTCTTTAATATTTCTGACATCCCCTACTACATTAGTAACAGCAGCAACAGATATTACTTTTGTATTTCTTGTTATAGTGTTTTTTAAAGACTCTATAGTTAATTCATGATATTCATCAAGGGGAATATAATTTATCTTTATTTTCTTTATTTTTGCAAGTTCAAACCAAGGTAAAATATTTGAAGCATGCTCACTTTTTGTTAATAAAACTTCATCGTTTTCATTTAAATAGTTCATCATAAATCCAAACACTATTTTATTTAGGCTATCAGTAGCACCACTAGTGAAAACTATTTCATTAGGGTTTTTAGCATTAATAAATTTGGCAACTTTATTTCTAACACTTTCATAGGCCTCACTAGCTTCAAGTGATATTTTATAATCTCCTCTATGAATATTCGCTCCATAATTATAGTAATAATCATTCATCGCTTCTACTACACATTTTGGTTTTAGAGTTGTCGCTCCATTATCAAAATATATTATATCATTATTTAAAATAGGAAAATCTTTACGATTAATAATAATCACCTCCCTTGTGCTTTACTTCCTTCCAAAAATATCTGGTATACCACTAATGAATTCTATTTTTCATCATTATATGCAACAGTTTAACTATCTTTTATTACATATACTTTAAACTTATATCTTCTAAGACTCTTTCAAAAAACTTTAGTTCATTTTTTTAGTCTTCTCTCATATAATTAGAATTATATTGATATTATCTCTTCATTACTTTATCTAAAATTTTATCAAGGGTACTCTCATAATCTTTAGGAAGCTCTACCATTTTCATAAAGCCATTTAATAATAGATTAAAGGATTCCTTTTTACTTATTCCTTTTGTTTCTAAATAAAATAATATTTTTTCATCAAAAGGGCCAGTATAAGCAGAATGATTGGCAATAGAATCAAACTCGTCTATAAAAAGATTTGGTTTGATTAAACTTTTACCTTCATCTAAATTAATTATTCTACTAGATTGATTGCAAATAGAGTTAATCATACCTTTTTTAATATAGCCATTTACTATAAATTTTAAGTTACCTTTATTATAACTAATACCATGACAGGTTAAATTACTTATAGTTTCCATCTTTTCATGATAAGCATTAATAGTATTGGTTATATCTTTGTTTGTGATAGTCATTTGATAGAAATCAACCTTTGCCTTATTTAAAATATTAATGTTAATCAAGATATTATTAGAATTAAGATTATATACAGTTGCGCTTTTAAAAATGTTAAAAGTTATTTTAAGATCTTCTTTAGTTATAATATATAGTTTAATATTTTCTTTTATATTAATAACTACGTCTTTAGAAAGTTCTAATTTATAAACACCATATTTGTCATAATTAATAGTACTATCTAATAATATATTATTCATTTATATTCCTCTTTCGTATTTCATTTACCCCAGTATATCCTGCTTTTTCTATTTCTTTAGCAAGCGTTATATCTCCAGTTTTAATTATTTTACCATTATCCATTTGATGAACAAAATCTGGTTTAATTAAATCTAAAATTCTACTATAATGAGTAATCATTAAAATACTAGTATCTTTATTATCATTTAAATATTTGTTTATACTTTTTGCAACTACTTTTAAACTATCAACATCTAAACCACTATCTAATTCATCTAAAATAATAAAATTGGGTTTTAATATTTTCAATCCTAGTATTTCATTTTTCTTTCTTTCTCCACCTGATAAACCCTTATTAATTGATCTGTGCATGGTGTCAGTTGGTAATTTTAAATCTGCTAGTTCACTTTTCATCTTTTTAATAAATGTATAAAGATTATTATCATCACTTTTTCTTTCTTTTAAAGCAGTCCTTAAACATTCACTATTACTTACTCCATCAATAATAGCAGGATCTTGCATAAGAAGATAAATCCCAAGTCTTGCTATTTCATCTGTTGTTAAGTTGTTTAGTTCTTTATCTTTATATTTAATAGACCCTTTAGTAATAACATAATCTGGATGGGCCATGATTACTTTTGATAAAGTACTTTTCCCTACTCCATTGGGTCCCATAATAGCATGAATTTCACCTGGTTTTATAGTTAAAGAAAAATCTTTTAATATTTCTTTACTTGTATCTTTTGTTTGTACATTTATTTTATCTATTATAAACATATAGTCACCCTTTCTAATTGTATGATAAATTTTACTTTTTATTGTAAATCTTTAAAATAAATTCCAGCTATATTGTAACATACAATTGCTTATATTTAAAGGTTTTGATAAAATTAAAAAGGATGGTGATTAGTAGTCTATGGGAAGAAAGGGAAGGAATGGATTAATTCTTGGACAAGCTTTTATTTTTGGCATTATTTTAGTCTTCTGCGGTATTATAATTATTAATGAAAAAGTACCTAGTTTAGATGCTAAAAATGAAGAGAAAAAAATTAATAATTATTTCCTAAAAAATTATATTAATCTTGATGTCAAGAAAGGAAAGTTTAAGTATAATAAAGAAGATGGCAGTTATAGTATTACTTATTATGATAGAGATCATGATAATTTAAATTTTACAATTACTTCTTTGAATAATAAAATTAGTGATAATTATAAAGAGAATTTTGTAGAGGGAAAAGATATTATTAATAAATCTACTAAAAAAGTTTTAAAAGAATATGAAAATATATTCGAAAATACCAATTATGAAAAAATTAGGATTAAATTTAAAACTTTAAATAAGTATACGAAGGATGAAAGAGAAAATATTTTAGTGGATAATATTTACGACACTGGTTATTATAGTGTAAGTTATTATGTTAAAGTTGATAGTTTAGATGAAGTTTATCTTAATAATTTAATTAATAGTTTTAAAGAAATTGCTTCAACTAACGGATTAATTGCATCTAATTATAGCATTACCTTTGATAATAATGGTATAATAAAGTTAGTTGAAATTTGAAGGAGGCAATAAAGTATGAATGACTGTTTATTTTGTAAAATTATTAAAGGAGAAATTCCAGCTTATACAGTTTATGAAGATGATTTTGTTAAAGCTTTTTTAGATGTTAACCCTAATAGTGATGGGCATATACTGGTTATTCCTAAGGAACACTTTGAAAATTTATTTGAAACGCCAAATGATATTATTGTTAAAATGATAGATATAATTAAAAATAAGTTATATCCTATGTTAAAAGAAAAACTTAATATTGATGGGCTTACTATTTGTCAAAATAATTATTATGGGCAAGATATTAAACACTATCATATTCATTTAATCCCTCGATATAATAAAGATGAATTTAAATGTAGTTTTAATAAAGATAAAGTTAACGATATTAAAGATGTTTATGAAAAAATAAAAGGACTGTTTGGAAATTAAGCAATTAATTTCTTGACAGTTTTTCTTTTAACTTATATATGGAAAACTCCTTATGGTAAATTATTTGTTTTATTTATAAGAGTTTATATTTAAGTAATCTTTCTAGTTCTCCTTTGATAATATTTTTAGCTTTGGTACTCTTGTACCAAGTATCTTTAGGAACCAAAGTAGCATAGCTTGCAACAAAGAATATATTTAAATCTTTTATGTTTCTTTTATATAATTCTTTTTTTATAGTTAGTTTTACTCTTAAAAGATGTTGAGAACTACTAATAATAATTATATTATTGTAATTATTTTTAATTAAATTTAAAGAAAATGAAACATTTTCTAAAGTATTCTTACTTTTAGTCTCTAATATTATATTATCCTTACTAATTCCATGTGTTATAGCATAGATATAATATTTTTCATATTCATACATTTGGTCTTTTTCTAAAAAATTAGCACCACTTATTAGTATTTTTATCTTATACTGTTTAGATAATTCAATTGCTTTTTCTATTCTTTTAATAGAACTACTAGCAAGAACTAAAATTAAATCAGGATTAATTATAGAATCACTAAAATTAAACATCAAATTATTTATTTTATCTATGTTATCTTTAGTTAGATTATCATCTTCTAATCTAGTTATAAGATATTTTATTTCTTCTCTCATTATAATCACCTAATAATATTTAAATAGAGAATTAAATTTAAATCAATATCTATACTATATTTTAATTTATTTTAAGAAGAAACTATATATAAAATCTATACTAATTACAAATATTAAAATAATAGTTACAATTTTTGGAATTTTTTTTATAAATTTATCTGTTAGTGGTTTTACTATGTATAAGAAAATTAGGCAAGCAATTCCCCACACTAGACTTACTTCTAAGGCAATATATTTGCCAAAGTTAAATTTTAAATCAGTGTAATCCCAAAAACTCTTATGAAAAATAAATTCTGTTAAGTAACCGCCTATTAATTCTAATATGGTTAAGATAATAGTAACTGTTAAGAATAATATAATTATTTTTAGAGGTCTATTTAATTTTAATCTATTAAAAATTAATCTTGTTAGAAAAATCATTATAACTACACCAAACCCATAGATAGGCATCCAAGGCCCATAGAATGGATTGTTGGTAAAGTTACCTGTAGTTACAAAGTGTAAGATATTTTCAAAAAGAAAACCAAAAAATGAAAATAAAAGAAAATTGTTTAAATAATAATACATAATATTCACTGCCTTTCAAGTATTATTATTAACAAATTTCTTTATATTATTATTTTTACATTAAATTGTTCTTTATTAAATATGGAATAACATATTTTTCTAAAATACTTCCTAGTTTTATTTTTTTATCTTTATAATTCCTATCTATCCATAAAGCTTCCTTTATTTCATTGTTGCAGATAATTTCTCCTTCTATTTTAACTAAATAAGTTTTAACACAAATTGGTTTATTAGAAAAGCAAGCTACATCATTATAACTATCTATATAATGAGCTTCTATTAGATCAACTGATAATTCCTCTTTTAGTTCTCTTCTTAATGTTTCTAAATCACTTTCTCCTTTTTCTCTTTTACCACCTGGAATGATACATTCTTCTTTGTTATTATTTTTTCTTTCAACTAATATTTTGCCATTTTTTAAAATAATTGCGCCTACTTTATCTATCATAAATATCTCTCCTATACAATTATTATATATTATTACTAATGGAAATACTATATATTTTTATAATCGAGTAGAGGAAATTAAATAATGGTAATTATTTAATTTGCCCCTCTCACACCACCGTACATACGGTTCTCG
>CALVTA010000010.1 GCA_944359735.1 uncultured Bacilli bacterium
CTCCTTGGTTGTTATCAATATTTTACTCAAAAGTTGCAGTTAATCATTCAAAATTGCATTTACCTTTTCAATTGACCTTTATAAAATATGTTAAATTTATTATTTTAGTACTCATCTTATTTATAATAGAAAATTATTTTACCAGGATCCGCCGCCACCGCCACCAGATCCTCCACCAGATGAACCTCCTCCTGAAGAACCATCTGAACCGCTAGATGATGAACTAGAGGACATCACACTTTGAGCAGATGTCATTGTAGAACTCAAAAATGTACCAAATGCAACAATATCAAAGGCATTAGGACTATCATACCATGATGGAGCTTGCATAGAAATTGTTTCAAATTTTTTAATCCATTTATCAGATACACCCAAAACATAAGTATAAGGTAAAATATCATAAAAATATGTAGGATTTTCCATAACCATTGATTCTAATTTATCTTTTTCAGCTGTTTCTAAAAAGTTTTTAAAACCTCTTAATTTCCCTAACATTTCATTACCATATGATGTTCTCTTTGGCATTAATTTTAAACATATTATCATTCCAATTAGACATATTAAGCCAAGTATAACTCCAATTAAATAAATAAAATCATTAGCTATTGCCTCTCCTATAGGTAATGAACCAAAGACGATAATGGAATGGATTCCTACAAATCCTAACCAAAATATTCTAAACAATAAAGGGATTTTTACAAATATTCCGACAGCAAAGAATGGTATATAGAATAAACAAATAAACAAAGTCATTCCAAATTCGCTAATACTCGCATATTCCATAGTTGGAATAATGATAATCGTTACTAATGAAATAAGCATTAATAAAATAATTATTATGGATTTTTTAAAAGAATTTTTTTCAAATATCTTATTTTTATTTTCTCTATTATTTATATTTGATAATATTTTTTTTATTGTAGTATAAAAATTGTTATATAATTCTGCTGAAGTTACTTCATTAATATCATAAGTTACTATATCTCCTTTTAAAACATTTGATACTTTTGTTTTTGTAAATAATTCATTAAAAAATATTTTTTCATTGGCATTATTTCCATCATAATCTTTTAATTTAGTTATTTTGAAAGCTTTTAATTTTGAGAACAATGATTCTTCTTCTATTTCCGATATTTTTAAATAACCTTTATTAGCTAAATATATTAATAAAGATGTAGCATCTTTATTATTTGCTTTTCCTTTATATAAAAATCCTACTTCTAAACTATTAAATCCAGCAGGCGGATAAAACTCTACAGTTTCTATAACTTGATTATCACGACCAAATTTGTACCACAAAAATAGGGAAATTATCAAAGATATAATTGGTATAAGAAATAGAAAATATACAGAAGGATTTATTATAAAACCAGCATCTACAAAATATCCTTCGGGTAATTCGCACCTTACAGTTAAAGCTTCTCCAGCATCAAGGATACCATTATAACTTCCAGATATACTGTTACCGTTAACGGTGTACTTAATATTACTATTATCAGTTGAGCCTACAGCACCAGATGAAAAACCTAATTTACTTGAATCAAATTTTTTTGGCATTGTAATTGTAAAGCTTATATTTCCTATTACAGTATCCCATTCAGTACCAATAATATTATAATATAACTCATCATAATCCTTTATGTGATCTTTTCCTAGATTATAAGTATATTTTATTGTATAAGTTTGCTTACCTGTTAAAGTACGATTAGCAGATCCTATTTGTACTTTATAATTTCCATTTTCTTTTGATGTAGAATATTCATTATCAACACTTAAATTTGTAACTTGAGTTCTATTAGAAGATGAGGTTCCATCTAATCTTGTAATCTTATTTTTTAATGGAATTGTTCTAAATATTCCATGTTTTGGGACATTGAAATATGCTGTTATTGTTTCTGTTATATCGAAGGTATTATTTTCATTTACAATAATATTAACATCATAATTATCAATTACATAATCATAAGAACTATATAGAGAATTTTCACTAGGTATACTATTACTAGGGTTTGTTGTTATGCTAGCACTATCACTAATATTAATTAGTAAACGATAATAACTTATATCATCTACACTATATTCACCTAAAATATTAGAATTTGTCATTTGGTTAAAATGATTAGTTCCTGATAATACTATTCCTGAATTAAAAGTTTTAGTGATTAAATTATAATCTGAATCATAATAATAGACTGTAGAATCGTAGCTTACAGGATTATTAGAATTATTAAAAATCTCTCCTGCTAAACCAAAAGCTTGAGTTGATGTTCTAGAGTAATTTTCAAATTTAATATTAGAAAAAGATAAATCTCCAATTTCTAAATTTTCAATATCAGTAATATCATTATAGGAGATCTCTTCATTTAAAGCATACGTATTATATGGATAAATATAAACTAAAGATATTGTAATTATAGTAATTAAAAATATTTTTTTAATAGTATTTTTCATTATATCCTTCAAAATTATAATTCAATTTTAATATTTTCTTTTTCATTAGCACTAGCTTGAAACATTGCTTTTGCTTTATATCCAAAAATTAAAGCAAAAATATTATTAGGAAACATTTCAACTTTATTATTAAAAATTCTAACTGTTCCATTATAATATTTTCTTGAATTAGCAATATCGTCCTCAATCTTTGTAAGTTTATCACTTAAATCTTTAAAACTCTCATTAGCTTTTAAAGCAGGATAACTTTCAACTAGAATCATAATTTTATTAATACCATTAGATAATTCTTCATTTGTTTTTATTTTTGATCATTAGACATACTATCATAAGTACTATTTCTTAATTCTACAACTTCTTTTAAGATATTTTTTTCATATTTTGCATAACTTTTTACTATTTCTACTATATTTGGAATCAAATCCCATCTCTTTTTTAAATAAACATCCATAATAGAAAATGCCTCTTTTACTTTATTATTTAATTTGACAAAACTATTATATATAGTAAAAGCATAAATAGCGATTATGATTATAATTACAACAATAATGTAAATCACATTACTTCCTCCTATTATAATATAAATTTTTATTGATAGTTTTAATATTCCTAAAAGTAAAGACATCCCTAAAATGGAATGTCCTTACTATATTTATTTATAAGGATCTTATAAATAGAAAGTATATTTTTGTTTTTAATGTTCGTTTCTATTGCAGGTATAACCATTGCTTTCTAAATCATTCTGAATAGAAGTTACACTTTGATTAAGTTCATATTCTGGATAGAAACCTTCAAATTCAGCAATATTATTGGAAATAAAATCTAAATCTAATTTTTCATAATCAATATTTTGCGTAGTTACTTGCACAGTAGCACTTACACTACAATCTGCAGTCATACCTATATCATTTTCGTCAAGAACTGTTTTTAATAACTGACAAGATTCTTCTTTATTAGTTAAGACACTATTATCAGCTGCACGATCTGATAATCTATTGGTAGTAACCATTGTACTTTTCTTTAATCTGTTTTTTTCATAATTGAAAGTTAAACTATAGTTATAATCAATGTTGTCGGTATTATTATTAAAACTACAAATCATTGTACCGCTTTTTAGTTCATTAACTCCTGTTTTTTCATTCTTGTAATTTGTTATAAATTTAGTGATATCAGGTAAAAAGAATACAAATGCAAATAAAAATAGTAGTAATAATATTAAGAAAACAGGATGACCTTTTTTCTTAGCACCAGTTGTATTTTCTTCTATCTTAGCAGAAGTTGGTATTTGTTCTTCTTTAGAATCATGATTAGAGGGTATCTCTCCCTCGTTATTTTTTATTTGATTTGTTTGTTGTACCTGGTTTTCTTTTAGAGCAGACTTGGGCTGTTCTTCATTACTATTAATATTAGTTGGTATTATTTCTTTTGGAGTTTCTATATTATTATTAATTTTAGTAGTATCTGGATTCACTTGTTTATTTTCATTTTTATTATCCATAAACTTCCTCCTATTCTATGTCAATTATACCATTTAACTTTTTAACCGTAAACTATTAATTTGTTTTTGATAATTATCACTACTTGTAATGTAACTTCCACTAACAATAATATCAACTAATTTATTTATTTTTTTTACAACAAAATTATTTACTCCCCCGTCAACGCTTAATTTAAAATTGAATTTCCTATATTCTTTTTTTAAAACATTTAATTCTTTTAATTTATCTATAGTAAGTTCAATAAATTTTTGTCCTCCTCTTCCTGGATTTACTCCCATAACAAGTATTAAATCTATATAAGGAAGGTAAGGAATTAGTAAAGATACTTCTTCTTCAGGATTTAAGGCAATACCAGCTTTAAGACCATAACTTTTAATTAATTTTAAATTAGTAAGTACATCCTCTAAAGTATTTAAATGAATTGTAATATATTCAGTATTTAAACTAGCATAATCTTTAATATATTTACTAGGTTTTGATACCATTAAATGAACATCTAATCTTTTATCTGTATATTTATAGATATGTCGTATTTCTTTAAATGGTAAAGTTTTGCCGTCTACATATGTTCCATCCATAACATCAATATGAATGTAATTAACATCAGTATCATTTAGTTTTTTTAAAGTATTTATTATATCTTTACTACTTAAAAATGATGCACTTATCATTAGACAGCCTCCTCATAAAATTTTAAATAACTATTATATCTTGATAGCAATATTTCCCCATCATCAACAGCTTTCTTAACTAGACACTCTTTTTCTTTAGTATGTGAACAGTCTTTAAAGGGACATCTATAATTAGAAAATTCTTTAAAGGCATTTTTTATATCTTCTTTTTTATATTTTGTAAAATCCAAGGCAGAAAATCCTGGAGTATCTAATACTTTTCCCCCTAGAAACGGGTATAGTTCAACATTTCTAGTTGTATGACGTCCTCGACCTAAAGCAAGTGATACTTCTCCTGTTTTTAAGTTCCAATTTGGATTTAATTTATTTAATAAGGTACTTTTACCTGCACCTGTTTGTCCAATAAAGACATTAGTTTTATCTTTAATAAGATCTTTTATTTTATCTAGATCTAAATTAGTGATAACTTTATAGCCTATGTTATTATAATAAAACATTATTTTTTCATATTCTTTAGAATCTATTAAATCTATTTTAGTAAGGCAAATCACAATTTCAACGTTATGTAGTTGCATCAGTGTAATAAATCTATCTAATAAGCCTAAAGAAAAACTGGGATTGATAAGACTTGTAATGATAAAAGTTTGATCAATATTACTTACAAAAGGTCTATCAAAAGTATTTTTTCTTTGTAATATTTCTTCTATTACTAATTTCTTATCATCAAAACTAACATAATCTCCAACTTTTGGAATTATTTTTTCCTTTCTAAATTTTCCTTTTGGAATGGTATTATAGTTTTTACCTTCACTAAACACTACATGTCTATTACTACTTATTTTTATAATTTGTCCTTGCATTTTACCCCCTAATCATTACTTTGTGTATTTGTGTTTGTATTATTTCCACTATTGTTATTATTGTTGTCATTATCATCATTTCCATCATCTACTTCTATATCTTCATCATTGTTAGTGGTAGATGAAGCTTTACCAATGGTAATAGTTACACTATCATTATTCTTAACAGTTGAACCACTTGGACGTGATTGAGTTATAATTTTTCCTACTTGATTTTTATCAGCTACTTCTTGATATTCAATATTTACAGTAACACATGCATTATTAGCCCATGAAGTTACATTATCCTCAGTAGATAAATACCAATCAGGAAAAGTAATTGTCTTTAAAATTGTAAGAGTTATATCATCACCTGATTTTACCTTGCTTCCTTCGTCAAGTGATTGAGAAACAACTAAATTTTGGCCAATTATAGCACATGTGGTAGCATCAGGTTCTATTTCTTGTATTTTTACTTCTAATCCCATATCTTCTAGAGTCTCTTTAGCTTCATTCACATCTATATTTGTGTAGTTTTCAAGTGTATATGTTTTTACTCCAGTCGATTTATATAAAGTTACTCTAGTTCCTTCTTTAACAGTACTACCTGATTTAGGATCTGTTCTAATAATTCTATTTTTCTTCACTTTCTCACTAGACACTTCTTTTATTTGAGTATTAACAATAAGTCCTGCATCCTCCAACTTATCTTCAGCTTTACTAACTGTCATACCACTAACATCTGGAACCTTTACATCTTTTTCGGCTGTCACAGCTGGTATTATAAAGAAAACAGAGATTAAAGTAATGATAATAATTGCAGCGATAATTGATAAAGCGATGATTAATTTGTTTGATTTTTTTACTTTATCATCTGTAATTGGAGTTGCAATACCTTCATTCTCATCACTTATTGGTTTCATGATTTTAGTAGTTTCATCAACTTCATTTTCAGGATATGGATAAATATACGGTGGTTCATTAATTCTATCATCATTTAAAGCAGTTAATAAGTCATTATGCATACTTTTAGCATCATCATATCTGTTCTTGGGATTTTTAGCAGTTGCTTTTAAGATGATATTTTCTATACTTTGTGGTATATCATTATTTAATTTATGAACATCTGGAAGTGGTTCTTTCATTTGTTTAAGAGCTATTTCAACAGCACTATCTCCTTTAAAAGGTAGTTCTCCTGTTAATAATTCATAGAAAATAATTCCCATGGAATATATATCACTTTTTATAGTTGTGCCTTTACCTGCTGCCTGTTCTGGTGGAAGATAATGAACTGAACCCATAACAGAATTTGTTTGAGTTAATTGAGTTGAATTTAGAGCCATAGCAATACCAAAATCAGTTATTTTTATCTGGCCGTCATCCTCTATCATAATATTTTGTGGTTTCAAATCACGATGAACAATATATGAATCATGCGCATGAGCCATACCATCTGTTAATTGTAACATTATATCTATAACTTCTGATAGAGTAAGACTTCCTCTTTTTTTAAGAAGTTGTTTCAAAGTTTTACCATCAACATATTCCATAACTATATAGTAAATGCCATTATCTTCTCCCACATCATACATAGAAACAATATTAGGATGAGAAAGACTTGATGCAGATAATGCTTCTCTTTGAAATCTCCTTACAAATTTCTCATCGTTAGCTAAATCTCCTCTTAACACTTTTATGGCTACATTACGATCAAGTATTGTATCATAGGCTAAATAAACATTAGCCATACCACCTTCGCCAATAGATCTTATTATTTCATAACGATCATTAATTTTTTGCCCCTTTGTAATCATTATTCTTCACCTTCTCTAAAACTTAAGTATGCAACTGAAATATTATCAGTGCCTCCTCTATTATTAGCTTTCCTAATTAATTTAATAACTTTATCTTCAATATCTCCTTCTCCTAATAAAACTTTTTCAATAGATTCTTCATCAAGCATATTAGTAAGTCCATCACTGGCTAGAAGGATTCCATCTATTTCCATGTCACAATCAAAAATATCTATATCTATTGGATCATTTGCTCCCAAAGCTTTCATTAAGACATTCTTCTTAGGGTGATCCTTAGCCTCTTCTTCTGTTAGTTCACCTGCGGAAACTAATAAGTTGACAAGTGTATGATCATATGTTACTTTATGAAGTTTATTTTCTTTCATAACAAATCCTGATGAATCACCAATATTTCCAAATAATATATAGTCTTTAGTAATGATAGTGGTAACTAAGGTTGTGCCCATTCCTTTGCTTTCAGGATGAGTTTTTTCATGCCTAAATATACTATCATTTATCTCATTAACACTATCTCTTAAAAAATTAACTGCATCCATTTTACTCATATTATGAAAATTTTCATTAAAATCTTTTGCTAAATGAGTTATAGCAATAGATGAAGCTACTTCTCCAGCAGAGTGTCCCCCCATACCATCAGCAATAGCCATAAGAGTATCATTGTCACTATTATGTACTATTAAAACACTATCCTCATTATGGTCTCTAACTTTTCCAGCATCAGTTAAATAAAACGATTTCATATGCCCTCCTTCTTACTTCTTAGTTGCCCACAAGCAGCACTTATAGTACTACCAAATTCTCGCCTAATTGTAACTGTAATATTGTTTTTCTTTAGTATATCATAAAACCTAGCAATTGTTAAAGGGTTACTTCTTCTAAACTGTAAAGAATCTGTTTCATTATATGGTATTAAATTAACATAGGCGTTTATTCCTTTAAGTAAACAAGATAATTCTCTTGCATCCGCTTCACTATCATTAACATCTTTTAGTAAAATATATTCAAAAGTTACACGACGATTAGTTTTTTCTAAATATATTTTTATAGCAGAAATTAAATCCTTTAAAGGATATACTTTAGAAATAGGCATTATTTCTTTCCTTAAATTATCATTTGGAGCATGAAGGCTAATAGCAAGATTTACTTGATATGGGAAACTACTAAACTCTAATATTTTGGGAACTATACCACAAGTTGATACTGTAATATGACGAGCTCCTATATTAATGCCTTTAGGATGATTGATTATTTTAATAAATTTACAGATGTTATCATAATTATCAAAAGGTTCTCCTATTCCCATAATAACGATATGACTTATTCTAGTGTTGCTATAAGATTCTACCTTAAGTATTTGTTCTACCATTTCTCCTGTAGTTAAATTACGTACTTTTTTCCGTCTTCCTGATTCACAAAATTTGCAACCCATATTACATCCTACTTGACTAGAAATACATAGACTATTTCCATAATCATGATTCATCAATACTGCTTCTATATGTTCAAGATCATTAAGTTTGAATAGATATTTACTAACATCTTTAGCCTTTTCAACAGTTACTATTTCTATATTAGATATAATAAAATTTTCTTTTAACTTATCTCTTGTTTCTTTTTTTAAATTGGTAGCCTTATCAAAAGAATCAATTCTTTTTTCTTTAGCATAAATCCAAGAAAATAATTCATTTGCATAAAATTTTTTATCACCATTATTTATAAAATAATCAGTTAACTCTTCTATTGTTAAATCATATATACTCATAAGTCACCTCAACTAGATATATTGTACTATAAAATGATATAAAATACACTAATTAATTTATTTCTTTCATCTTTAAAGGACAATAAAAACTACTCTTTTTATTAATCATAAAAAAAAGCAACTTATTATAATATTTAATATAACAGTTACTTTTTCTTTATTTTTTAGGCTACTTTAGTCTTTAACTTATCTAATATTTTATTTTCTTTTCTACTTACTTGAACCTGAGACATTCCTAAGAACTCAGCTGTTTCCTTTTGGGTCATATCTTGATAATATCTTGAATTTATCAATTCTCTTTCACTTTCATCTAAGCTATTAATCGCTTCTTTTAAATCAAGAACACCAACATCATAACCTTTTTCAATTAAAGCTATCTTATTGTAAAGACTACTATCATCATCTAGGTAATTATTATCTAAGCTATAAGCATTGGTAACAGCATTCATTACACTAATTATTTTTTCTTCACTTTCTCCTAAAACAAAAGATATTTCTAAAGTAGTAGGCTCTCTTCCTAAATTCTGAATTAAAGAGTTTCTAATTTCGTTTATTTCTTTACTTAATCTGTATGTATCTGCTGATACTTTAACCTGATAATCATTATTTAAGGTTTTTAATACCTCTCCTTTAATATAAAGATAGGCATAATCTATAAAAGAACTTTCTTTCGTTGTATCATATTTTCTTAATGCTTTCATTAACCCCATCATTCCAGCTTGATATAAATCATCATAGTCACTTCTAAAATTATATTTACTAGTAATACTCCTAACTAAACCTTCATACTCCAAAATTTCGTCTTTCATTATATCTATCCTTTCTTTTGTGTAATCATAAATTAAAAACCATCAAATAGCAATGAATTCGACAGAACTAGAATATTATTTCAATCTACAATTTTTTTAAAATTAATTTTTCAAACAAAATACTAAAAATTTCTCTTTTAACTGACTTTGTTTTTCCTTTTTTTACTTTACTTTTAGGTATCTTTTTACAATTAAAATTAATATTAATATTTATCTTAAAATCTTGATATTTAATTATTAAATTACTATTACTACAATTATTAGTATAAAAAAATTGTAATTTTTTTAAAGGAATTGTGCTATTTTTAATTACTTTATTTAAATCTAAATATGTAGAAAGGTTAATATTATCATAAATTTCTATTTTTTCTTTACGATATAAATAATATTTAGCAAATGTTTCTATCACTTTATAATTAGATAATACTTTCGTAGAGGTTATAGTTTCATCTTTGTAATATTTAAAGTATTTTTTTCGGTAACGATATAGTGTTTCTTCTTTTATAATATTAATATAGAATTTATTATTAAGAGAAGATGTTTTCTTAACCTCATTACTATAAATAAGTTTAGAAAGAGAATTTATTATCTTTATGTTTAATTTATTAAATCCTTTAGTAGTTACTCTTATTTTATTTTTTATAAAATCAGCATGTTCAATATCAAAACTCCCCTTTGAATCATCTTGATATAGAAAACAGATAATTTCCATATACAAGTATTCTGGACTATATTTTTTTGAAAGTTTAATCCTGTATTCTTTCTTTAAAGTTGTAGTTTCATAGACAATATCGTCTTTATATTTTAAGGTTATTCTTTTTATTAGAAGATTATTTATATTTTTGATATATAGAGTATCTATTTTCTTTAAATCTTGATAGTAATAAATAGTTTTTATATCTTCATCAAGAATTGGGTCATTAATTTTTTTCTTTTTATAGTTGCTATATTCTCCATATTTTATCTCATTACTCTTTATAGTATATTCTCCTTCAGCCTTCTCTAAAAATTTGAAATCCTTATTTATTTTTTCTTGTTTATAATAAGTAACTTTCTCTATTTTTTCTAAAGAGTTAGTTTGATAAAATGGATCTATTTCTCCTACTTTTAAATATGGAGTTATAATAGTTTTAGCATTAACTTCTGAAGATAAAAAAAATAATAGTAACGAAAGGATAAATTTCATTATATCACCTCTACTATTATTATTTGTAAAAATTAATCTCTTGCTTTAAAAATTAAAGTAAAAATAAAAGTGAAGATAATGGCAGCTGTAATACCTGCTGCAGTTAAATCAAACATTCCAATAAGTAAACCTACAATCCCATTAGATTCTGCCGCTAATAAGGCCCCATGAATTAGAGAATGACCAAAACTTGTTATAGGAAGTAATGCACCTCCACCCACTCTTGCAATAAAGTAATCATATATTCCAAAAGCATCTAAAGCTGAACCTATACAGACAAAAATAGCGGTTATATGACCTGGAGTTAGTTTTGTATTATCAAGGATTAATTCTGCTATTAAACATATTAAACCACAGAAAAGAAAAGAATTAATAAAATACATTTAAATCGCCTCCAAACATATTAAGTTTGCAATAGAAAGAATGTTTTCTTTTTGATATAGCATAATAGGAGAAAATAAGGCTCCTGTTGCAATTAGTAAAACTTTTTTATATTTATTTTCTATAAGCTCTTTAAAGATGGTACTGTAACTAACTAAAGCAGAGCATACGGGACCACTACCTCCTGCCATTACTTCTTTTTGTTCTTTTAAATCATATAACATTACACCACAATCATTATAGTTTTTAGATAGGTCTATATTATAATTGTCTTTCATTAAATCTTTTAGTATTTCTTTTCCATATTTACCTAAATCTCCTGTTAAAATTAAATCATAATCACTTGCTTTTGTATTAGTTTCATTTAAATATTTATAAAGAGTATCAGCTGCAGCTCCTGCCATGGCTGCTCCCATATTAAAAGGATTTTTTTGATTATAGTCGCATACTGTACCTATGAGACCATTAACAACTTTAATTTTTCCTGGTTTATTAGAAAGAAGAGCACTTGCTCCACCTGTAGCAGTAAAAGTCGCTGTAGCGGGTTTAGGCGATCCATATTCAGTAGGATTACGAAACTGCTTTTCACTTGACATATTGTGAGATGAGCAAGAAACTATAGCATTATTAACTTTACCACTATCAATAAAAGTAGAACCTATTAATAGACCTTCTATATTAGTAGCACAAGCTGTATAAATACCAAGGAAAGGACTTTTTAATTTTAAAGATCCATAACATGACGAAGCTATTTGATTAAGTAAATCTCCTGCTATTATTAAATCTATATCTTTAGATAAGAGTTTAGTTTTTTTTAGCAATATTTTTATACTATCTTCAAGCAACCTAATCTCAGCCTTCTCAAATGATTTCTCTTTGCAATATAAATCAGTATAGAATTTATCAAAATTCTTATGTAATGGTCCTTTCGCTTCATATGGACCACACACAGTGCTGACATTTTCTAGATATACATTTCTAAATTCTAATATCATGCTAAGACCTCCCATAAATATCTAATAAGAGCAAAAAACCAGGCAGAGACTACACCATAAAAAATAACTGAGCCTGCAAGTTTAAAAACATTACTACCAATTCCATAAATAGGTCCCTCATTTTTGTAATCTAAAGCAGCACTTGTCATAGAGTGGGCAAATCCTGTTATAGGAATCAAAAGTCCTGCTTTAGCTTTAGCTACTAACTTATCAAAAAAACCTAAAGCAGTGAAAAGAGAAGCTAAAAAGATAAATGTTATAATCATATAAGTAGAAGCATCATTTCTAGAAACATTAAAAATCATAATATAGACCCTAATCAATGTTTCTCCTAGTAATCCCAAAGATCCACCTACTAGAAAAGCAGTTAAAGCATACTTAAATTTGTTTTCCTTTGGAGTATGCTTATTAACTAAAGCTTCATATTTTTTATTAGTCATTTTGATCACCTAATAATATCATTACCTAAAAGTAAATATTTATACAAAAAAAGAATAGAAGTTAAAATAAGCTCCTATTCTTTTGAAATTTAAAAATTATTTTAAAACAAATGGATTAGATTCAGTTCCTGTTCCTGATTTGATCATAACATTATTATTAAGCATAATTGTCGGTCTTATTTTTTTATAACCTGAGGTAGTATTTATATCAATATAGCCACTGCTTTTAACTACATAAGCCTCATAGTTATTTAAGGCATTTCCAGTTAGTAACCACCAATCTACATCTCTTACTCTTAAATAATTATAATTTTGACAACTTCTATCTGTTGTCATCTTACAATTAGTATCTAAAGATGCATTCATATAATCACTTACTGTTAAAAGTCCAATCATCTGATTTTCTAAAATATTTGTACATTCAACTGTATTATTATTTAATGTTTCACTTGGATTCCTTTTACCTATACATAGATTAAAGCTAGATAATTTTTCTTTATCATTGTTACTTAATATTTTTAAATCTTTTTTACCATTATAAAGATTATTTAAATATTCATATATTCTACTAATCTGATAATCATTAAAACCACTATTATATTTTTTAGTAGGATTATATCTATCATCATAATGTGAAGATAATGGTGAACTTATCTCATTTAATATTAATAATAATTTGTTATCAGATGTCACTTTAACAATTCTATATACTTGATTATCTAAACTAACATAATTATTAACATTATCACCACGATAAACTTTTTCCCCATTCATATCATATAAGCCACTACCAGTTGTTACTATTCCTTGTTCTAAAACAGCCTTATATAATTCTTTAGTAGTATAATTCTTACCACAATCTAAATAAGGTGTATATATTATATTATCATTTACTTTACTTACTTCTACTCTACCACTGCAACTTTCATTTTTTCTTAAACTGCTTAATGGTTTCATAAGTTTAGCCTCTGCTAATGTACTAGCTTTTACCGTTATGGTCTCTCCTTCTTCTTGAGGTAAAAGGCCACTTTGAACCTTATAGTATTCAATGGCAGCTTCTTTTAATTCTTTCTCTATCTCTTCATAACTTTTAGTTCCAGTACCTACCATAGACATCATTAAAATGATAACTAAGAATAAAACTAAAAAACCAACTACAATTAACATTATTCTCATTAATTTCTTTTTTATTTCTTTATTATCTTTAACTGTTTTAAAATTTGAAGTAGGATTTGTATTATTTATTATTTCTTTACCTTTATTTTCATTCATAACAAGCATCTCCTCTTAAATTAAGTAAATTGTAACATTAAATGAAAAATATTTCAATTTATTTAATTAAAGATCCTAAAGTATCATAGGCTAGAGTATTAACTTTCTTATTCTTTTTTACTATTTGTTTTATCTGATTACATAAACAGATAACAATAGCTTTATCTATATCTTGATATGCTAAAAGTCTTTCTTCTTCTATTCCTGGATAGTCTTTACCCGTCTCAATTTTATCAGCTAAATAAATAATCTTTGCTAATAAATCCATTTCAGTATATCCTGTAGAATGATATTTTATAGCTCTTATCATATCCTCACTAAATCCATATTTTTCTTTAACAATAATAGCAGCGATGTAACCATGAATAATATTTCTATTTTCTTTTTTTAGTAGGTTTTCAGATAAATTATTTTTCTTAATAATTTCTTTATTTTTATCATCATTAAATTCTTTCGCTAAATCATGGGTTAAAGCACAAAGTTTACATTTTAAAATATCTGCATGATAATGTCTAGCTAAAGACTCCGCTTCTTTCATAACATTAATACTATGTTGATATCTATATTCTGATAAATTCTCTTTTAAGTCTTTTTCAATTTTTAAGATACTACTCTCCATAACAACACCTAATGTTATTATGTCATATTTATAGGTTTAGGTAAAGTAACAATTACTCTAGTTCCTTCACTTTTTACTGAATTATACACAATTGTTCCACCATGTTGTTCTACAATTTCTTTAGAAAGACTTATTCCCAAACCACTACCTTTCTTTTTAGTAGTGAAGAACATTTCACTAACTTTATTTAAAACATCTTTATCCATCCCTACACCATTATCTTCTATAATTATTTTCATATTTTTTTCATCACTTTCTATTTTAACTTTTACCATCATTTTTTCTTTATTTTCATCTTTAGCTTCAATAGCATTTTTTAAAAGATTTATAAATACTTGCTTTAGTCTATTATAATCTGCTTCTATATAAATATCATCATCTGGAATATCAAAAATTGAAATTATACCATTTTTTTTGAATAAAGCTTCTAAATATTCTTGTAATTCATCTAATAACATAGTAACATCCATCTCTTCTTTTTCTATTTTAATTTTAGTATAATCTAAGAAGTCATCCATTAGAATAAGAGTTCTTGTTATCTCATCTTTAACTATGGGTATATATTTTTTTACTTTTTTCTTATCATTTACATCTAACATATCTAAATAACCTTTACAAACAGCTATTGGATTTTTAATTTCATGTGTTACTTTGAAAAGTGAACTTCGTAATTCTTTTTCCTTTTCAATCTTTTCTAAATCACATCTTAACTCAACTATTTTTTCTCCTTTAGCAAAAATAGAGATAATTAGATTAGTTACAAAATATAGAGTTATAATAATTGTAAATAGATATATTAAATTAGAAGCAAAAGTCTCAGTCGGATTAATAAACCAAAAGACCGCTAAAGATAACATAAAGCTTTTTATAATAATAAAGTTATTAACAACATTAATTGGCGTTAATCTCTTTTTAGAAAATAGAGAGTATACTATTAAATAACAACTGTACTCTAGTGCTAAAAAGAATGGATTAATATTTAAGATGATACTTTGATAAGTTATAAGAATTAAAGATATGAAGATTGCTAGTGGTATTTTTCTTTTGTAATAACAAATTAATAGTGGTATATCAAATAAAATTATAGGATATCCACGGTAGTAACTAGTATCAAATCTTAAAACAAAATATAAAGAGCTTATAATTGCTATTTCAAATCCTAAGTCTTTTTCATCAAGTGATAAATTTTTTTTATAAATTGTATATAGTAAATATACTGATAAGGGACATAATAAAAAAATAATACTTTTTATAATAACTTCAATATACGACATATTTTTCCTTCTTTCTAAAACAAGTATATGTTAATATCTTGTAGAAATTTGTCGAATTATGAAAAAGTAATAAAAAATAGAGTTTTGTTATGAATTGACCCTCATTTCTATGTCCAAGAAATGAGGGTCATATCATTATTACTTTACTTTAATTCATCAATATATTTTTTTAATTGTTTTGAATCAGGGCCCAAGATAATTTTTAATTGATTATTTATCTCTACTATACCTTTAGCACCTAATTTTTGAATTGCTTCTTTATCTACTTTAGTAATATCTTTTAAAGTAACGATGAATCTTGACAGTTTTGTTTCTGTCCTAATAATGTTATCTTTACCACCAAGATATTCTACTAATTTGTTTAAATCAATAGAAGCATCTTTCTTATTAGCCTTCAATACGGCTAATAAAATAATTAATATTACTACTAAAATTATTACATATTCCATATTTAACACCCATATTAATTATACTCTATCTTAAGGAAAATTAAAAGTGGTAATTATAAATGTTGTTTCATAGACTAATATAGAAGTTATAGGTTAAAGACTACACGAAAAATTAATAGTCTCATAACCTATATTAGATAATAGATAAGAGGTGGTGTAAACAGTGAAAGAAAATAAAGAGAGTTGTTGTTTAGGAAAATTATTAAAGGTTATTGATATATTACAAAGAAATGCTAGTGGTAATGATTGCTTTGATGATTCTTGTACGAGACCTTATTTAGGAAGTAGTCCAAATATTATTTGCTTTAATACAAGACCTGTTACTTTTTATACTTGTAATGGAAATATCTTTACAGCTAGTTATACTTTGAATGGGGTTAGTAATACTTCTAGTGTTTTTAGAGTTGAATCAGTAAATAATTGTTGTGTAAAATGCCGTATTTTAAGACCTAATCCAGATACTAGTGATGTTAATAGAACCTATCTTGCTACTAATGAATTTATAACAATTAATTTAGATTGTATCTGTGTTGTTAGTTGCTTAGATGATATTATTATTGATAATTTATAAAAGGAGGATAATTATGTGTGATGATAAAAATTGCTTAACAAATATCTTAGAGACTATTCTTTGCTTGCAAAATGTTAAAGATGAAGACTGTGAAGTCCTAGGATGTGATAAGCCTTATTTAGGTCCTACTCCTAATTTGGTTTGTTATAATACAAGGCCTATTAATTTATTTAACTGTTGCACTGGTGAACTTTGGGCTTTTCCTTATACACTTGGAACAGTTAGTGGTACTTCTTCCATCTTTAGATTAGAAAATTTAGAAGGTAATTGTTGTACTTGTAGAGTCTTAGCGACAAATCCAGATACTAGTAGTAGTGAACCTTATGTTCTAACTAGTACTTTCTTTACCATTAATCTAGATTGTGTAGCAGCAGTGAAATGTTTACCAGATGTATTTATAAGTGGTGTTTAAAAAAGTCCATCATTTAATCTGATGGACTTTTTATTTCTAAAGATGTAATAGTTGAGATAGGAATTACTTCGTTATCTAAAGTTATGATAGAATTATTTTTTCTTAAAGCTAGATAAGTATCTATCTTTTTACCTGCAAATTCAATAGTAACAGGTATATTAAAGGCATAACCTTTTGTCTTAAAGATTTTATTTATTTTTTCCTCTATAGTTAACATATCAATATTTTTTTCTACAGTATTACCTCTTTCATTTAAAGTTATTTTATTACTTACTTTTTGATGATAATATCTTTGATTTGTATCTTTGGGTTTGACATTATTAATTTTAAATATTGGTGGTAATTGTTTCATTGTTTTCCCTCCTATCACATTTTATGTTTTTTTTTAATAAAATTTCCTGTTTTTTGATATAATAGTAATGACTTGAGATAATAGTAACTAAATAGAATGAAAGCGGTGAAAAATAATGCAGAAAAGAAGAAAACTAGATTTAACAATTATTATACCTGTTATTTTATTTTTTATTATAAGTATTACTAGTATTTATAGCGCTATGACTTATTTGTCTCCTGATAATGGGAACTTAGCTTTAAAGCAAACAATATGGTATTTAGTAGGAATTCTTTTGATCATTATTTTATTTAAGTTAAAAAATGATTATTTATATCGCAATGCATGGTTTTTTTATATTCTTGGAAATGTATTACTTTTATCACTTTTGCTTTTTGCACCAGAAATTAATAATAGTAAATGTTGGTTTGTTATTCCTTATATAGGTAGTTTTCAACCTAGTGAGTTTATGAAAATTTTTATTATGTTAGTTCTTGCTGTTATGATTTCTAATTTTAGAGATACTACTAACCACCCTAATGTTAAGGAAGAAGCGATATTTATTTTAAAAACTTTAATTGTTGTTTTAATTCCTAGTATTTTAACTTTTTTAGAACCCGACACAGGATCAGTTATGATTTACTTTGTCATCTACTTTTGTATGATGTTTACCTCAGGAATTAGATTAAGATGGTTTATTATTTTAGGTATAATTATTGCAATTTGTCTTAGTTTAGTGTTGGGATGTTATTTCTTTAATGAAGATTTATTTGTGAATATTTTTGGAACTGATTTATATTATAGATTTGATAGGATTTTAGATTGGCAAAATGGTAGTGGTTTACAACTTGAGAATGCCTTAGCGGCGATAGGATCTGCCGGAGTATTTGGACATGGATTTAATCAAACTCCAATTTATTTTCCAGAGTCTGGAACTGATTTTATTTTTGCTGTCTTTGCTTCTAATTTTGGACTACTTGGCTCAATAGTATTAGTTGCTATAATTGTTTTTTTCGATACAAGATTAATTAATATGGCCACTAAAAAAATAGCTTCAAAAGATAAATTTGTTTTAGCAGGTATTATTGGAATGTTAGTATTCCAACAGGTTCAAAATATAGGAATGACTGTAGGCTTACTTCCTATCACAGGTATTACTTTACCTTTCATTAGTTATGGTGGTAGTAGTTTATTATCTTATTTAATTTTAGTAGGAATTATTTTAAATATAGGTAATGAAAAAGAAAGAGAATATAATGTTTAAAAAAGAAGAACTATAACTAGTCTTCTTTTTTTAATACTTCAGTATATACTTCTTTTAACTGCTTTCCTACTGTTTTAATATCACAGTTTTTAGCTATTTTTCTTGCTCCTTTACTTACACTTTTTAACTCTCCATTTAAAAACATTTTTATTTTCTTTTCAAATTCATCTACATCTTTCGCTTTATAAACATTAACTCCATCTGTTAAATAATTAAATATTGGTATATCTCTTATTATTGTGTTAGTTTCCATAGCGCATGCTTCGATGATTGGAATACCTTCAGTCTCTTCAAAGGTTGGGAATAAGTATAAGTCACAACCTCCTAGGGCTTCTCTTATTATTTCCTGTGGGACATGACCTGGGAATTTAATATTAGGTAAATCTTTGGCATCTTTTAATGCTTTTTTAACATCACTAGTCGCTGCACTTATTGGACTTGAACCAAACCAGATAAACTTATATTCAGGTAGTCTTTTGGCAAGTTCTACAAAGTCAACTATTCCTTTTCTCCTACTATAGATACCAATACCTACTATTACTTTATCATCTTTTTTATAATCATATCTTTTACGAAAACTTTCTTTATATGATTTATCAGGCTTAAAGAAATCTAATTCTAGTCCATTAGATATAGCGACTATTTTCTTATCTTCTAGTCCTTTATAATGTTCTAAGATATTTTTAGAATATTCTGTAGGTGTTACTATAATATCTCCATAGCGATAGCATTTAATAATCCACCACTTAAATAACTTACTAGTTAGATGTCCAAAGATAAAACCATCACGATAATCTTCTTCAGTTGAATGAGCATGGTATACGATTTTTATCCCTTTCTTCTTTAATTTTCTTGCAAGAAAATAGGACTTAAAAAAATAAGTATTGATATGAGCGATATCATAAGTATCATTTATATCAGTAGTATAAGGAACGTTTTCTAATTCTAAAGCTTTCATTTGATGTTGTATAGCTTTACCTAGTCCACTCACTCCTATTACTTTTAATCCTTCTGCATATAATAAAACTTTCATTTACTTCACTCCCAGATATAATATTAGCATATATTTTTTTGACTTTATTATATTATATCATAAAAAAGCAACTCTACATATATAGATTATTTTTTAACAGTAAAAAAGAGTAAATTTTTTTCGCAATAAATTTGATATAATTACTACATAATAAAAAGGTGGTATGTAGTA
>CALVTA010000011.1 GCA_944359735.1 uncultured Bacilli bacterium
CTCGGATATACAACATTTAAAAAATGAGGAAACCTATATAGAATAAGGGGTTCCTCATTTTTACTGTCAAAGTCAAGGTATAATAGGTAGTGCATACCTTTGTCAAGGAATTATTTTAACGACTTCTACCTTTTTTTCTTTGTACTCATTTGTATCATTATTATTATAATTAAAGATAATTCGTTGAAATGAATCATCTTTTTCTTTTTTATTCTATCATATTGAATTTTATATTTCTATAATTTTTGAAAATATCTTTATCCACTATTTCCACATGGTGTGGAAAAGAAATATTAACTTGTGAATTTAAAATTTGTGGAAAATGTGGATAACTTTATTTTTTGTTGATATTTGTCGATTTAAACTGTGGAGAAATTTGTCGAAAAATTGTGGAAAACTAAAAAATTAAAAATTTCTATTCCTTTTTCCACAAATTTAGAGTATTATAATGGTAATTTAGGAAATTCAGGTGGGAGGTGATAGGGTGAATGTCGAAATTCTATGGCAAAATGTTCTGAAAGAAATAAAAGATGAACTTTCATCCCTAGCTTTCGACACTTGGTTTAGTGATGTTAAACTTGTTTGTTTAGATAATGGAGTAGCGACTATTGAAGTACCTATGTCTATTCATAAAAAACATTTATCTGATAATTACTTTGAACTTATTAGAGTAGCTTTAAATAAAGTAACAGGGACTAACTTTGATTTAGAGTTCTTACTTCCTAATGAGATAAATAATAAAAAAGTAGAAAAAGAGAAGGAAGAAGAAAAGGTAACAGAAGAGGGTGTTCCTAAATCTTTTAAAAATCAATCTAATTTGAATCCAAAATATAGTTTTGAAAACTTTATAGTAGGCAATAGTAATAAATTTGCCCAAGCAGCGGCATTATCTGTTGCTGAAAACCCTGGCAAAATGTATAATCCTTTATTTATCTATGGAAATAGTGGTTTAGGGAAGACCCATTTAATGCATGCGATAGGTAATTATATTGTGGATAATTCTAATAGAAGAGTTCTTTATGTTACAAGTGATCAGTTTAGAGATGATTTTGTTGGTATTAATAAGAAAGACGAGAAGGGGACTAACTTCAGCTATATAGACTTCTTTAAAAACAAATATAGAAATATTGATGTCTTGATAATTGATGATATTCAATTTTTAGGTGGAGCGACACAAACACAACAAGAGTTTTTCCACACCTTTACTAATCTTTATAATGATTCTAAACAAATAATTATCTCATCGGATAGATCTCCTAATGACTTGAAACTATTAGAAGAGAGACTAAGAACAAGATTTTGTTGGGGACTTACTGTTAATATTTATCCACCTGACTTTGAACTTAGGAAAGAAATTCTTCGTAAAAAAATAATAGCAGGTAACTTTGAAGCAGAAATACCTGAAGATGTCATCGAATATATTGCTTCTAATATGGGAAGTGATGTAAGACAACTTGAAGGCTCTATCACTAGACTTGTTGCTTATTCAACTATTATGGGAGGAGCTAGAATAGATATAAATCTTGCTATTGAAGCTTTGAAAGACTTTATTAGTAAAGGTCTTAGTGAAAAGAATGATATTACAAGAATTCAAAAAATTGTTGCAGAGTACTTTCAGATATCTGTTGAAGATATAAGAAGTAAGAAAAGGAGCAGTAACATTGCTTTTCCAAGACAGATAGCAATGTATTTGTGTAGAAAACTTACAAGTGAATCTTTTCCTAAAATAGGAACAGAATTTGGAGGAAAGGATCATTCAACAGTTATGCACTCTGTTGAGAAAATTGAGCTAGAAATTAAAAATAATAATGATTTAGCAGGGATTATAAAAAAGTTAGAAAAAGATTTAAAACCATGAGATGTTGATAAGTTTTAGTTTTAAACTTTTTATCCACAAGTATTGTTGATAAAAATTATGTTATAATATAAAGGAAAATTAAGTTTTCCACATTTTCCACTCTATAAATAAAAATATATATAAGAAAGAAGGAATAAATAATGAAATTTACAATAAAAAAAGAAGTGTTAATGGAAGCGATTAACAAAGTAAGCAAAGCTATATCAAGTAGGAATGTTATTCCTGTTTTAGCTGGTATTAAATTTGAACTTACGAGAAAAAAGTTAGTTTTGACAGCTAGTGATAATGATATTACTATTCAAACTTTTATAAATTGTGATGATGAAGAAATTATTACAGTAAAAGAAGAGGGTAGTATTATTATTCAAGGAAAGTATATTTCAGATATTGTTAGAAAATTACCTGATAAATATATTAATATAGAAGTTGTTGATGAACTTAAAATATTAGTTTATACAGAAAATAGTGAATTTAATTTAAATGGTATTAGTGAAAGTGAATATCCTAATATTGATTTAGGTGAAAGTAAAAGTCATATTGAGCTTTCTGCTGATATTTTAAAAGAGATAGTTAACCAAACTGCTTTTGCTACTTCTATTGATGAAAATAAAGCAATTCTAAATGGTATTAATTTTAATGTTATAGGAGATGTATTAGAATGTAATGCTACTGATTCTTATCGTTTAGCTAGAAAAGTTATAAAACTTGATAAAATAAGTAAAGAGAATCAAAATATAGTTATTCCAAGTCGTAATTTAGTTGAATTTACAAGAATTATTGATGACAATAAGGATATTGTAGAAATTCATATTTTTAACAATAAAATTTTATTTAAGTATAATAATCTGTTGTTTCAATCTAGATTGATTAATGGTACTTATCCTAATACATCTAATTTATTGCCTAAAGATTATTTGGTGAAACTTTATTTTAATATTAATGATTTTTATAATGTTGTAGATAGAGTTAGTATTTTAACAAGTGATAAGGATAAGAATGTTGTTACTTTAGAGACTGAGGGTAATAATCTAATTATGAAATCATCTTCTGCAGAAATTGGACGAGTAGAAGAAAAAATGATTATTAAGAAAGATCAAGATATAGATGTTAAAGTTTCCTTTAGTTCTAAATATATGATGGATGCTTTAAAATCATTTAATACTGATACTGTAGAGATGTATTTTGTTGGAGAAATTAAACCTATTTTATTAAAAAGTGAAGAAGATGAGAGTTTAACTCAGTTAGTTTTACCAATAAGAACTTATTAATTTCGGGAAAAAGTAAAAAAAATTACTTTTTTTTAATTTTTATGACAAAAAAAATGTTTTTTAGACAATATTATATAGTAGACTGATAGCAAAGCAGTAATTTGCTTTTGAAAGGGGAAAGGTTTATGAATAATTATGAAATTAATGATGAAACTCTTGCTATTATGCCGAATGATATATGGAATTCAATTGTAATTGAGGATGATTGTGATTATGAAGTTAGCAAAAAGCCTTTAGATATTGTTGATTATAGTTGCAAGTATTTTGGTAGTTCTTATTCAGGAAGGAAAATTGGTGCAAGTAATATTTTAAATAGTGGTTATAAATTACCTATTTTAGTGGAAGATACAAGAAATTTAGTTTTTTTTCCTACTACTAGTCCTAAAGATAATGATTGTACTTGGATATCTTTAAAAAATATTAAATCTTATCATAAAATAGATAAAAATAAAACAGAAATTGAATTTAAAAATGGCAAGTTACTTGTGGTAGATATTTCATATAATTCTTTTAATAATCAAGTAATGAGAGCAAGTAGATTAGAATCTATTATAAGAAACAGAAAAGAAATTATTGATAGAATAGAAAAAGCAAAATAATTTCTTTTTTTCTGTTTATTTAGTGTTAAATATGATATAATATTCTTGCGTGTATAGGAGTACTAAAATAGGGTGTAGGTGATTATATGGTCGTTTTTTTAGGCAAATATGATAATTAGGTCATTAAAAGTTACGAATTTTCGTAATTATGATAGATTTAATATTACTTTAGGCAGTAAAATGAATATTTTTATTGGAAATAATGCTAGTGGTAAGACTAATATTTTAGAATCTATTGCAATATTGGGACTTACTAAATCTTTTAGAAATGAACTTGATACCGATGTTATTAAGTTTAATAGAAAAAAAGCTGTTATAGAAGGTAGAGTTATAAATAATAAGCAAATAAAAGATTTAAAGGTAGAATTCTTTGAAAAAGAAAAAAATATTTATGTTAATTCTAAAAAAATAAAAAAATATGCTGATTATATTTCTAATTTAAATATTATTGTTTTTATTCCTAATGATTTAGAAATTATAAAAGGATCACCTAGTATTAGAAGAAATTTACTTAATATGACATTATCACAAATTTCTTATTCTTATTTAGTTACTTATAATGAATATAATAAAATTTTAAAGACACGTAATGAATATCTTAAAATATTATTTACTAATGGTATATCTGATAAAGCTTATTTAGATGTTTTAACAGATAAGTTAGTAGAGAAAGCGATTTTGATTTATCAAGAAAGATATAAGTATTTATCTTTAGTTAATAGTTATATTAGTGATATTTATAATAATATTACGGAGGATAATAGAGATATAAGAATAGAATATAAACCTAATATAATTATCAGTAATTATGAAGTAGAAGATATAAAGAAATCTCTAATTGATACTTATAAGAAAAATTATAGAAGAGAATTATCCTCAGGTATGACGTTATTTGGGCCTCATAGAGACGATTTTTACTTCATTATGGATAATAATATTGATATGAAGATTTATGCATCACAGGGGCAGCAGAAATGTGCTGTACTTGCTTATAAACTTTCTTCTATTCCAATATTTAAAGAAAATAATGGTAGTAATCCAGTAATTCTTTTAGATGACATTTTTAGTGAACTTGATTTGAATAAAAGAAATAAGCTTTTAAAATATGTTAGTGAAGATATTCAGACTATTATAACAACTACCGATTTAAAGAATATTTCAAAAAAAACTTTAAGCGATGCAGTTATTTTTGAAGTCAATGATGGAAAAGTAGAGAGGAGTTAGAGTATGGAAGAAAAAGTAAAAAATAATTATGATTCTTCAGCAATACAAGTACTTGAAGGGTTAGAAGCTGTTAGAAAAAGACCTGGTATGTATATTGGTTCTACTAGTTCTAGGGGTCTTCATCATTTAGTATGGGAAATTGTTGATAATGCTATTGATGAGGCTTTAGCAGGCTATTGTACACATATTGAAGTTACTATTAATAAAGATAATAGTATAACAGTTAGAGATGATGGTAGGGGTATTCCTGTTGATATTCACCCTAAAACTGGTAAAAGTACAGTAGAAACTGTTTATACAGTGCTTCATGCCGGAGGTAAATTTGGTGGTGGAGGATATAAAGTATCAGGAGGATTACATGGTGTTGGCGCTAGTGTAGTTAATGCTTTATCTGATTGGCTAGAAGTTAAAGTTTATCGTAATGGTAAAGTATATTATCAAAGATATCAAACAGGTGGTAAAGCAGTTGAACCTTTAAAAATTATAGAAGAATGTGATATTAATAGGACTGGTACTACTGTTACTTTTAAACCAGATGATCAAATATTTACTGAAACAACAGTATATGATTATGATATTTTAAAGACTAGACTTCGTGAGTTAGCTTTCTTAAATAGAGGACTTCGTATTACTTTATATGATGATAGAGAAGATCCTAAGAAGGACAGTTTTCATTATGAAGGTGGTATTAGAGAATATGTAGAGATGCTTAATAAAAATAAGAGTCCAATACATCCTACAATTATTGATATAACTGGAGTTATGCAAGATATATCACTTGAAGTTGCGTTACAATATAATGAATCATATAATGCAGCGATATATTCATTTGTTAATAATATTACAACACCAGAAGGTGGAACTCACGAAGATGGAGTAAGAAGAGCATTAACAAGAATTTTAAATAAGTATGCACAAAATAATAATTTATTGAAGGATAAGGATGATTCTTTAACAGGTGATGATGTAAAAGAGGGTATTACGATGATAATATCAATTAAACATCCTAATCCACAGTTTGAAGGTCAAACTAAGACAAAACTTGGTAATAGTGAGGTTAGAAGTGTTTCTGATAAGATTTTTTCAGAGCCTTTTGAAAGATTTTTATTAGAACATCCTGATGAAGCGAAGATTATTATAGAAAAGTGTATAACTGCTTCTAGGGCACGTGTTGCAGCGAAGAAAGCTAGAGAGTTAACTCGTCGTAAGGGTGACCTAGATATGACTAATGTATGGGGTAAACTTAACGATTGTAAGAGTAAAGATGCTTCAGAATGTGAAATATTCTTAGTTGAAGGTGATTCTGCAGGTGGGTCTGCTATTAAAGGAAGAAATAGTATGACACAAGCGATTTTACCTTTACGTGGCAAGATTTTAAATGTAGAGAAAGCAAGACTTGATAGGGCTTTATCTAATGAAGAGATTAGAACTATTATTACGGCATTTGGGACAGGAATAGGGGAAGAATTTGATATTTCTAAACTTCGTTATAATAAAATTATTATAATGACCGATGCTGATGTTGATGGTTCACATATTAGAGTTTTACTTTTAACATTATTTTATCGTTTCTTTAGACCTATTATTGAAGAAGGTCATGTTTATGCAGCACAACCTCCGTTATTTAGAATTACACATGGTAAAACGCGTAAGTATGTTTTGGATGAGGCAGAACGTGATGAATATTTGGCTACTCTTGCGCCTAATACAAAATATGAAATAACTCGTATGAAAGGTTTAGGAGAGATGGATGCTGAAGAGTTAAATGAAACAACTATGGATATTACTAAACGGGTTTTAAGACAAATTACAATAGATGATGCAGTTGCAGCGGATGAAGTATTCTCACAACTTATGGGTGAAGAAGTTGCTCCAAGACGTGAGTTTATTGAAGAAAATGCTACTTATGCAACTATTGATATTTAGGAGGTAAGCTATGGATAGATTAGAACAAAATAATATTGTAAAAGAAGTAAAAGATTCTTTTCTTGATTATTCAATGAGTGTTATTACTTCAAGAGCGATACCTGATTTAAGAGATGGTTTAAAGCCTGTTCATCGTCGTATATTATATTCAATGTATGAGTCTGGTTATACTCCTGATAAACCTCATAAAAAATCTGCTAAAACAGTTGGTGAGGTTATGGGTAATTATCATCCTCATGGTGATAGTTCAATTTATGAAGCGATGGTTAGGATGGCGCAAGACTTTTCTTATAGATATATGTTGATTGATGGTCATGGTAATTTTGGTAATATCGAAGGTTACGGTGCAGCTGCGATGCGTTATACTGAGGCGAGACTTTCAAAGATTTCTCTTGAACTTTTAAGAAATATTAATAAAAATACAGTTGACTTTATGTCTAACTTTGATGAATCTTCTAAAGAGCCTGTAGTTTTACCATCAAGATTTCCTAATATTTTAGTAAATGGTACTACGGGTATTGCTGTTGGTATGGCAACTAATATTCCTCCTCATAACTTAAAAGAGGTTATAGATGGTTGTGTTGCATATATTGATAATCCTGATATTGATGTTGATGGTTTAATGCAATATATTAAAGGTCCGGATTTTCCAACTGGGGCATCAATACTTGGAAACAGTGGTATTAAAAAGGCTTATGAGACTGGTAGAGGAACTATTACTATTAGAAGTAAAGCCCAAATTGAAGAGAAGAATGGTAGACAATATATAATTATTGATGAAGTTCCTTATGGTGTTAATACTTCAGAGTTAAAGAACAAAGTAGCAGAACTTGTTCATAATAAAACAATAGAAGGTATTTCTGATTATCACTCTGATTTGAAAGATGGTATTAAGATTACTATTACTTTGAAGAAAGATGCAAATGCACAAGTTGTGTTAAATAAGCTTTATAAGCATACACAATTTCAAACAAGTTATGGAATAATTTTCTTAATGTTAGATCAAGGTGTTCCTAAAACGTTAGGTTTAAAAGATATTATTGCAAAATATATTGATTTTCAAAGAGAAGTTATTATTAGAAGAACTAAATTTGATTTAGATAATGCAGAAAAACGTGTTCATATATTAGAAGGTTTAAAGATAGCTTTGGATCATATTGATGAAGTAATTAAGTTAATCAGAGGTTCTAAGTCTGATGAAGAGGCTAGAAGTGGTTTAATGAGTAGGTTTGGATTAAGTGAGATTCAAGCAAATGCTATTTTAGAGATGAGACTTAGAAGATTAACTGGTTTAGAAAGAGAAAAGATTGAAAATGAGCTTAATGATTTACTTGAATTAATTGCAAACTTAAAGGATATTTTAAGTAGTGATGCTAAAATTCTTAATGTTATTAAGACAGAACTTCTAGAGATTAAAGATAAATATGGGGATGATAGAAGAACTAATATTGATATGACAGCGATTGAATATATTGAAGATGAGTCTTTAATTCCTGTTGAAGATGTGATTATTACTTTGACAAATAAAGGTTATATTAAGAGATTAAGAGCTGATACTTATAAGAGTCAAAATCGTGGTGGTGTTGGGATTAAAGGAATGGCTACTAACGAAGAAGATTTTGTAAAACATTTAATTTCAATGAAAACACATGATTATATCTTATTCTTTTCAAATAAAGGAAGAGTGTATAGACTTAAAGGATATGAAATTCCGGAGTTTAGTCGTCAATCTAAAGGTCTACCTATAGTTAACTTATTATCATTAGAAAACGGTGAAAACATTAGTTCGATTGTGTGCTTAGATCCTTCTGTGGAAAACTATAAATATTTACTTTTTGTTACTAAAAACGGACTTGTAAAACGAACTGAAATAAGCGAATTTGATAGTATTAGAAAAAGTGGAAAGATTGCAATTGTACTAAGAAATAGTGATGAATTAATAGCTGTTGATAAAACTACAGGTGAAAATGAAGTTATTATTGGTGCAACTAGTGGTAGAATGGTAAGATTTGTGGAAAATGAAATTCGTTCTATGGGTCGTGGTACTTCTGGTGTTAAAGGAATTGATCTTGATGGAAGCATAGTTGTTGGAGCTAATGTTGTAACTGATAATCAAGAAGTATTAATTGTAACTGAGAATGGTTATGGTAAAAAGACGAATATTAGTGAATATAGATTAACACATAGAGGAAGCAAAGGTGTTAAAGCTTTAAATATGACTGATAAAAATGGAAAAATGATATCTTTAAATTGTGTTAACGAAAATGAAAATGATGAAAAAGATCTTATGGTAATTACGGATAGTGGTGTTATAATGAGAATGCCAATGAAACAAATATCTACTTTGAAACGTGCTACACAAGGAGTTAGATTAATTAATTTGAAAGATAATCAAAAAGTTGCAACTGTTGCGATAGTTGATAGAGAAGAAACTAATGAGTAATTCATTAGTTTCTTTTTTGTAATATTGAATATAAAACGAAATGTTTCACGTGAAACATTTCGTTTTAATTTATTATTTGTGATTGAAGGATAATGTTTATGAAAAAGAAGTCAGTTTTTGGTTAAAATTATTTCCCGGGAAATAATTTTGTATTATTTTAGTAATTCTAATTTTTTAATAGAAATATAAATTTGAATAATTTTTAATTGTATAAGTTTGATTTTTAAAGGTTTATTTGTTAATTTCGCGAATTTAAATTTTCTTGTTTAACATGATAAACTTGATTTTTATGAGTAAAATTACTATTTGTATTCGAAAGAATATCTTTATAAATAGTAGGAGTGAATTTGATAATGATGTTTCACGTGAAACATTTGTATTTGATTTATTATTTGTGACTTAAGGATAATATTATTTATGAAAAAGAAGTCAGTTTTTGGTTAAAATTATTTCCCGGGAAATAATTTTATAAATATTTTGTAGTTTGTTTAATAATGTTTCACGTGAAACATTATCGTAGTGTGATTGCTTATGATTTAAATGGTATATTATGGAGAAATATTTGTATTTTTGACAACGTTTGTATAATGAGTGAAAAATATTTCCCGGGAAATAATTAAAAAATGCAAAAAAGTATTGAAATAAAATTTACTATTAGATATACTATGTTTGTGCAATAAATTAATTTGGAATCAGGTCAGGATGGAAACATAGCAGCCTTAACAAATTTAATTTATGTGCACTTTTTTTGTGGGGTGATTTTTATGAATGATTATAAATATATGTTAATGGCTTTAGAAGAAGCTAAAAAGGCATATTCGGAGGATGAAATACCAATAGGTGCAGTAATTGTTAGGGAAAATGAGGTGCTGAGTTCTGCACATAATAGAAAGGAAAAAACTCAATTACCTATAGCACATGCAGAAATTTTGGCTATTATTGAAGCCTGTGCAAAAAGCAAAAATTGGCGTTTAAATAATGCAACGATGTATGTTACGTTGGAACCTTGTCCTATGTGTGCTAGTGCTATTAAGCAAAGTAGGATATCAAAGGTAGTTTATTTGTTAGATAGTAATAGTTTTGTAAATAAAAAAATTACTAATGAAATATTAGTAGGTGAAGATGCTAATATTCCTGTGGAAATCGTTAAATATGATGATATTTCTTTTGACAAAGATGATTTAAAATTGATTAGTAGTTTTTTTGAAAACAAACGCCATTGAACAAATGTTTTATATACATTTTTTTTACTAATTTTGTTATACTATTTGTAATTGTGAGGTGAATATTTGTGTATCAAGCTTTATATCGTAAATATAGGCCTGTTGACTTTTCTGAAGTTGTGGGACAAAAGATTATAGTTAATACTTTGAAAAATACTATTATTCATAATCATATTAATCATGCATATTTATTTTCGGGTCCTCGAGGTACTGGCAAAACTACTGTTGCTAAAATTTTTGCTAGATCTGTTAATTGTTTGGATCCTGTTGATGGCATGGCCTGTGGAAAATGTAAAAATTGTGTATATGCTTTTTCTAAAGAATGCATGGATATTATTGAAATTGATGCTGCTTCTAACAATGGTGTTGATGAAATAAGAGAATTACGCAGTAAAGTTAATATTTTGCCAACTGAATTAAGTTATAAAGTGTATATTATAGATGAAGTTCATATGTTATCAATTGGTGCTTTTAACGCTTTGTTGAAAACTATTGAAGAACCGCCAAGTCATGTTATATTCATTTTGGCTACTACTGATCCTCAAAAAATTCCTGCCACTATTATTTCAAGATGTCAATGGTATAATTTTAAAAAAATTACTAATGAGGACATAGTTAATAGATTGAAAATTATTGTGGATGAAGAAAATATTAAAATTGATCCACTAGTTCTTTTGAAAATAGCTCAAGCATCTGATGGAGGACTTCGTGATGCAATAGGACTTTTGGATAAAATTAGAGCTTATGGATTGGATGAAATAAAATTAGATGATTTTTATGAAATTAATGGTGAAGTGAATGAAGATGAAATTAAAAAATTAGAGGAATTAATTTTTTCTTTAAATATTAAAGAAGTACTTTCTTCTATAGAAATATATTATCAGAATGGAAAAAATTTAGTTCAGATTTTAAAACGTTTATTATTTACAATAAAAGATGAATTGTTTGATTATTATATTAATAATTTAAAATTAAAATTTGATGAAAATAGAATGGTTAGTTTTATTAATTCTTTAAATAATTCTTTAGTTGATATAAAGAAAGCTGATGATGTTAAACTATCGATAGAAATCTTTTTATTACATTATATTAAAAAACATAGTGACGAAACTGTTTTAAAAGATTCTATAAAATCTAGTTCTTATGTAGATGAGTCAAACTTAAAAAATGATAAGAAAATTTCTCAAGAATATCAAAACAAAAAAGAATCTGATCCTGTTAGTGAAAAAAACAATAATACTAATGATATGATAAAAAATAATTTTAAAAAGTTTGAGAGTTTAATGTTAATTAGAAGCAAAAATACAATGACTAAAGCATTAAAGGAAGAATTGGTAAAAGAATCTAATAATTTTTTGAAGTTAGATGATTATACATTTGATCAACAATTTGGATATTTAGCATGCGAATTATTAGATGGTTGTATTAGAGCTTCTAGTTTGGAAAGTTTGATTATCAGTTATGATTATGATGGCATGATTGAAAAATTGAGTAGTCATTTTTCTGAATTAAATGATTTTTATAATAAAATAACAAATTCTACTAAAAAAATAGCTTTCATAACAACATCTAAATGGAGTGATTTAAAAAAAGAATATATAGAATTAAAAAAACAAGGTAAACAATTTGATTATCAAGAAGAACCTAACTTGAATAATATTGATGATAGTGTTAAAATAGTTAGTGAGTCTAATAATGATGTTATTAGTAAAACAGTTGAAATGTTTGGAGATTTAGTAGAAATTCAGTAGAAGGAGGAATTAATATATGAATATACAAGCAATGATGAAACAAGCACAAAAATTACAAAGTGATATGTTGAAAGCAAAAGAAGAAATAGATAAAATGGAATTTTCTTCTACTAATGGTTTAGTAACTGTAAAAATTAATGGTAAAAAAGAGGTTGTCTCTGTGAAAATAGAAAATGATTCTTCTTTTTCAAGTGATGATTTGGAAATGTTACAAGATATGTTTATGATTGCTATTAATGAAGCAATGAAACAAGTTGATAAAATAGTAGAAGAAAAAATGGGTCGTTTCGGTTCTGTCCCTGGGTTATTTTAATGTATCCTGATAGTTTAAAAAATTTAATAGATAGTTTTCAGAATTTTCCAGGAATTGGAGAGAAGACAGCTGAAAGAATGGCTTTTTCTATTTTGAGTTTTGATTCAGATAAGTTTCAATCTTTACAAAATAATTTGGACGAGGTAAAAAATAAGGTTCATGCTTGTAAGAATTGTAATACGCTTACTGATAAAGAATTATGTTCAATATGCGAATCAAATTTGCGGAATAAAGATACTATTTTGGTAGTTGAAGATTCTAAGATTGTTTTTTTGTTTGAAAAGTTAGGCACTTATAAAGGCTTGTATCATGTTATTAATGGTCTTATATCACCTTTGGATAATATAAATCCTGAAGATATTGGACTTGATAAATTAATGGATAGAATAAAGAAAGAAAATATTAAAGAGGTTATTTTGGCTTTAAAACCAAGTGTTGAAGGAGAAATAACATCTCTCTATATACGAAAAATTTTGGATGGAATGAGTATTGTTGTTACAAGATTAGCTAGTGGAGTTCCTATTGGTGCTGATATGGAGTATATAGATACTTTGACTTTAGAAAGAGCTTTGGAAGATAGAAAAAAAATTGAATAATTATTAAAAAATTTGCATATATTTTAGCAGGTGAGGAAGACAGTGAAAAAAATATGGCAAATTTTAAAAAAAATAATTATTGCAGCTTTTATTTTGTATGGTTATAATTTAATTGCTACTCGTTTTAATTTAGTTATTCCAATTAATATTTTTACAGTTGGTTCTATTAGTTTGTTAGGTTTTCCTATGCTTTTTGTATTGGTTTTGCTTAAAGTGTTAATGTTTTAAGAAAGGACGTAGTAATGGATTTAGAAGTAGAATCTAAGCAATCGGTATTTTATAAACAAATAACAGAAGCTCTTGATAAGGGTTTTTTGTCACATGCTTATTTAATAGAAACTAATAATAATGACATAGAGATTGTTAAAAAGTATGTTTTATTTTTAGTGAAAAAAATATATGAAGATTCTTATAGAAAAAAAACTTTGACTTTAGAATATGATAAGTTAATTCATCTAATTATGAATGATGAATTTCCTGATTATGTTGTAGTTAATCCTATTAATAATCAAATTAGGAAAGAACAAATACAATTTATTAAAGAAGAATTTGCCAATAAATCTTTGTATGGTAGTAAAAAAGTATATGTTGTGTATGATTGTGAAAAGATGAATATTAATGCTGCTAATACAATTTTAAAGTTTTTGGAAGAACCTACTGATGATGTTGTTGCTATTTTTGTTACTAATAATCAGTATAATGTTTTAGATACTATAAGATCTAGGTGTCAGGTTATAAGTTTGAGGTATGAAGTAGATGAAAATGTAATTTTTAGTGATGATTTGCTTTCTTTTTTTAATGATACTGAAAAAAGAAAGGATAATGATCTGATGTTAAAATATAATAATTATCTTACATCTTTATTTAAAGATAAAAATCAAGCGATTTCTTCTATAAAAGATATTTTGAAATATTATGAGATAATATTAAATAAAAATATTCTTGATGATTTTAACTTAGAAGAAACTGTATCTATTGTAGCAATTTTTCAGGAATCCTTGAAGAAGTTAAAATATAATGTTAATATGAAATTGTGGCTTGATAATCTGTTACTTTTACTTATGGAGGTGTAGGCTACTTATGAAATTAGTTAAAATAAATTATGAAGATGAAATATTTAGTGACTACGAGTATATTGAATATCCTAAAGATAAGGTATTAAAGGTAGGAATGGATATAATTGTTAATAGTGGTGGCACGTTGAAACATGCTTCTGTATTAAAAATAGAAGAAGGTAATAATGATTCTTTAAATTCTAACTTTGTTAGAATTGTTAATAAAAGAGATAAGGACCAACATAGGAGAAATAAAAAAGATAGTGAAGAAGCTTTAATTTTTGCTCAAGATAAAGCTTCAGAATTAGATCTATCTATGTATTTTATTTCTTCTTATTATACTTTTGATAGAAAACAGTTATTTATTTCTTATGTTGCTGATAATAGAGTTGATTTTAGAGAGTTAGCAAAAATTTTGGCACAAAGATATAAAACAAGAATAGAACTTAGGCAGATAGGCGTTAGAGATAGGGCAAAGAAAACAGGAGGATTAGGTCCCTGTGGTCTGTTTTTGTGTTGTAGCACTTTTTTAACAGAATTTGCTAGTGTTTCTATTAATATGGCAAAGAATCAATTTTTAGCTCTTAATCCTACTAAAATAAATGGATTATGTGGTAGACTTTTGTGTTGTTTAAATTATGAAGATGAAGTTTATACTGAGTTAAAGAAGGGATTGCCTAGTATTGGAAATTTAGTTGAAACTAAGGAAGGTTTAGGTAAAGTAACGGAAGTAGATGTTTTTAAAAGAACATATAAGGCAGAATTTAAAGATAAAGGAGTATTTGAATTTAGTGTTAATGAATAAAAAAATGGAGTTTTTACATAATTTGCAGAACATGGTATTATATTATGATGATAACTACTTTAAGATTACTACTGATAATCTTGCTCTTGCTAATTTTGTTAAAATAAGAAAGAAAGATAAACTATTAGTAGAGTTTGGTAGTGGACTTTTGGCTATTCCTTTACTTCTATCTACTAGGACTGATATAAAAATGGTAGGTATAGAAAAGAACAATAAAGCTTCTAGACTTTCAAAAAAGTCTATAGAAGATAATCATTTAGAAGATAAGATTAAAGTTATTAATGATGATATTAATAATTTAGATAAGTATTTTCAAATTAATTCTATTGATATTATAGTTTGTAATCCTCCGTATTTTCTTTTAGAGAATGAATCTATTACTAGTGATAAAGAATATTTAAAGATGGCTAGACATGAAGGTGATATGACTATTAGTGATGTAGCACGTTTATCAAAGATTTATTTGAGAGATGGTGGTAGTTTATTTTTAGTTTGTAGGATAGATAGACTTTTTGAAGTTAGAGATGCTTTGATAGAAAATAAGTTGGCAATTAAAGAGATACAGTTTATTTATCATGATTTAGATAGTACTTCTAAACTTGTTTTGATAGAAGCTAGGAAGAGTGGTAAGGAACATGGATTAAAGGTTTTGAAACCTATTATTTTAGAGGAGGAGAAAGATAATGAATAATTATATATTAGTTCATGGAAGTTTTGGAAGTCCATTTGTTAACTTTATTCCATATTTATGGGGGGAGATAGAAAAGAGAAATTTAGAAGTGGTATACTCCAGATTTTCCAACTGGGGTAGGTTATCAAAATTATATAAATTGGTCTAGATTGCTTAAATGCTATTTAGATGCAGGAATATTAAATGAAAATACAACTATTTTTGCTCATTCTATTGCTCCTGTCTTTATTTGTAAATTTTTAATAGAAAATAAAGTTAAAGTAAAGAGATTAGTATTTATTTGTGGTTTTAATAATTATTTTGGTATTGATGAAGATTATGATACTGTAAATAAAACTATGTATTTAGATAATTTAGAAGATATTAAAAATTATTGTAATGATATAGTTTGTTTTTATACTAAAAATGATCCATATGTTAAATATGAAGTAGAAAAAGATTTTGCAGATTTAATTTCTACTAAACAAGTTGTTATAGAAGATGGAGGACATCTTAATTCAGAGTCTGGTTATACAGAATTTAAAGAGTTATTAGAATTTATATAGGAAACAATATTCGGAAAGGAAAAAGTGATACTAATGGATAAACCTAGTTTATATTTAATACCTACACCTATTGGTAATTTAGATGATATTACTATTAGAGGTTTAAAGACTTTAGAACTTGTTGATGTTATACTTTGTGAAGATACTAGGGAAACTTCTAAGTTACTTAGTAAATACAATATAAAAAACAAGTTAATAAGTTGTCATGAATTTAATGAAGATAAGATTAAAGATAAGGTATTAGGTTATTTAAATACTGGTTTAAATGTAGGATTAGTTACTGATCAAGGTACGCCTTTAATTAGTGATCCAGGTTATAGAATAGTTGACTATATTTCCGCTCATAATTATAATATAGTGAGTTTACCTGGGGCGACTGCATTTGTTCCAGCTTTAACTATATCTGCATTAACACCACAACCTTTTACTTTTTATGGGTTCCTTAATGCAAAGAAAAATAAGCAGATTAAAGAGTTAGAGTCTTTAAGAAATTATCCTTGTACATTAATCTTTTATGAAGCACCTCATAGATTAATAGATACATTAAATAATATTAAAGAAGTATTTGGTGATAGAAAGATTTGTGTAGTTAGAGAAATCTCTAAAAAGTATGAACAAGCGATAAGAGGTAAAATTAGTGAAGTATTAGAAACTGATTTTCCTATTAAAGGAGAATTTGTTATTGTGGTAGAAGGTGCAGTTTTAGAGTTTGATTTTAATAGTATGAGTATTGTAGAGCATGTAGATTTTTATATAAATGATGGTAATGAGAAAAATGATGCTATTAAGTTGGTGGCAAAAGAAAGAGGTATTCCTAAGTCTATTGTCTATAAAGAATATATTGATAAGAATAAATAAATTATTTCCCGGGAAATAATTTTGGAGGTTTGATATGGGAAATTTTAGTATGGGTAATAGCTTTAATCCACATACTGTTAAGGGTGGATTAAATGAACAAAATTCTAAAGAAATAGTTTGGTATGATGAAAATAATAATGATGATATTTTGTTAGAAACTAAACAATCATCAAAAATTAATGATGAACAGCCAAGCAAAAGGAAAGTTTTAATAATGGAGAATAGAAAATATAACCAGATAATGAAAAAGTTAAAGAGGTGATAATAATGAAATTAATTGTTGGTCTTGGTAATAAGGGTAGAGAATATGAGAATACTAGACATAATATGGGATTTATGTTAGTAGATAGATATTTAAAAGATAAAAATATTATAGATAAATTTAAAGAAAAGTTTAATGCTATGTATATAGAGACTGCTATTAATAATGAGAAAGTTATTTTTATTAAACCAATGACTTATATGAATAATTCTGGTATTGCTGTTAGAGCCTTTGTTGACTTTTATAAACTAAACAGTGAAGATATTTTAGTTATTAGTGATGATCTTGATTTAGATTTAGGTAAGTTTAGATTAAGAAGGAATGGAAGTAGTGGAGGACATAATGGCTTAAAGAGTATTATTTCTCATCTTGGTAATGATAACTTTAAAAGACTTAGAATAGGTATTTCTAATGATAAAGAGAATGTTATTAATTATGTCTTATCTAAGTTTAGTAAGAAAGAATTAAATGAGATTGATACAATGTTTGATACTTTAGTTGATGTTTTAGATGATTATTTTGTAATGAATTTTACCTCTTTGATGAGTAAATATAATAGAAAGGGGTAATTATGAGAGTATTTGATAACTTTTTTGAGAAAATTTATGATAAAGATATCGCTCTTACAGGGATGACTGAAGAGCTTTTTGCCGTTTATGTAAATAAACTTTATGATAGTAAGAAAAATATTTTAATAGTTACTTCTAATTTAGTAGAATCTAATAGTTTATATAGGAGTATTAGTAATTATGTAGATAATGTATATTTGTTTCCAATGGATGACTTTTTAACTAGTGAAGCGATGGCTATTAGTCCTGATTTAATGGTTACTAGACTTGAGACATTAAAAGAAGTAAGTAGTGATAAGCCTTCTATAGTTATTACTAACTTAATGGGATATTTAAGATATTTGCCTTTAAAAAAAGAATATTTAATGAGTACTTTATCTTTAAAAGTTAATGATGAGATTAGTCCTAAAGAATTAGTTGAAAAACTTACTAATATAGGGTATGAGCGGACTACTTTAGTTACTAAGACTGGTGAAATTGGTGTTAGAGGTTTTGTTATAGATATTTTTCTATTAGGTGAATCTAATCCTATAAGATTAGAGTTTTTTGGCGATACAATAGATTCTATTAGATACTTTGATGGTAAGAATCAAAAGTCTTTGAGTGAAATAAATAGTGTAGATATATATCCTTATACTGAAATATTTTCTAATGATACTTTTATAGATGAAGAAAAGAGAAGTACTAAATATTTAAGTGAATACGGTGATGTAACTAATATTGGTGGTTATTTAGATAATCATATTACTATTTATAAAGATAAGAGTTCAATATTAATAAATTATAAACAGATATGTACTGATATGTTAGAGTATAGGGAAGAGAAAGACATAGACTTTAAAGGAAGTTATATGTTTGATTTTGATGATATCTATGAAAATAATGCTCTACATTATTTAACAGTAGATAATTTAGATAAGTCTTTAAAGGTTATTAATTTTAATAGTAAGGAACTACCTTTATTTAATGATGATATAGAGGGTATTACTAAATATATTAGAGAAAAGTTATATGCTAATTATACTGTTATTGTTTGTTTAAAAGATTATCAGTTACATAGTTTTAGAAGTAAGATATCTTTACCTATAATGGATACAACTATGGAAGACATTTATCCTAATAAACTTAATTTAGTTTCATTTGGATTAGATAGTGGTTTTCAGTATAAAAATTATATCTTTTTAACGGGTAGAGAGTTATTTAAAAATAATGAGAAGGTTAAGAGGTATAAGACTAAGTTTAAATATAATACAAAGATAACTGATTTAAATAAACTAGAGATTGGAGACTATGTTGTTCATCAAGTTCATGGTATTGGTATTTATAATGGGTTAAAGACTTTAGAACAACATGGTGTATTTAAAGACTATATAGAAGTTTTATATCAAGGTAATGATAAGCTTTATATTCCTGTTGAAAAGATTGATATGCTTTATAAATATACCGGTAAAGAGGGGGTTCGTCCTACTATTTATAAACTTGGTGGTAAAGAATGGGAGAAAGTAAAAAATAGAGTTAAAAGTAAAGTCCAAGATATGGCTAATGACTTGTTAAGAGTGCAAGCGGAAAGAGAAAGACAAAAGGGTTTTGCTTTTTCTCATGATAATGAACTACAAAAAGAGTTTGAAGATGCATTTCCTTATGTTGCAACAAATGACCAGTTACTTGCCACTAAACAGATAAAAGAAGATATGGAGAAAGTTTCTCCTATGGATAGATTATTAGTAGGAGATGTTGGCTTTGGTAAGACAGAAGTTGCTTTTAGGGCAGCCTTTAAAGCGATTATGGATAATAAGCAAGTATTGCTTTTATGTCCGACAACGATTCTTTCTAGTCAACATTATAAGAATGCTCTTGAAAGATTTAAAGACTTTCCTGTTAATATTGGTCTTTTAAATAGATTTACTAGTCCAAGACAACGTAATAGAATCATTGAAGAGTTAAGAGAAGGAACAATAGACTTTGTTATTGGTACGCATAGAATACTTAGTGATGATATTAGACCTAAAGATTTAGGATTATTAATTATAGATGAAGAGCAGAGATTTGGAGTAAAACATAAAGAAAAATTAAAACAGTATAAGAGTACTGTTGATGTTCTAACTTTAACGGCAACACCTATTCCTAGGACTTTACAAATGTCTATTGCAGGTATTAGAAGTTTATCTTTAATAGAGACACCACCACGTGATAGATATCCTATTCA